>DAOUSS010000024.1 GCA_030627085.1 Candidatus Stahliibacteriota bacterium
AACTCAAGATCTATTCAATCTCAATTACTCTAATTAAATAAAAATAGTTCAAACATTTGAGCACACAAAGAATAAATAAATATTGTTTCTCCGTGTCCTCTGTGGTATAGTTTCCTATGCAATCAAGGAAAAATTCAAAAAAATTTTGTACTGCCCCAAGTGTAAAGTTTCGAACCTCTTCAATTTTTCTGTTTTGGAACAGTGACTTAATTTTTTCTTGACAAATTGAAAGTTGTGTTGTATAATTTACTATATGCGTGATTTACTTGAATATTTGAAGCCTTATAAGAGAAAATTGATTTTTTCCATTATATTCATGGTGGGATTTGCTGTTCTCTCCAGTTTTTCACTCTCCCTTATCTCCCCCTTCTTGAAAAGCATATTTTACGATAAACCTGTTCTTGGTGGGAATGATATCTTTGAGCGTTTCACAGGCTGGATACTTGGGAATTCAAAATGGGATGCCATCGTAAGATTGCAAATAATATTAGTTTCTGTATTCGTATTAAAGGGGATATTTGGTTATCTCCATCACTATCTTGCCGTTGTTGCAGAGGAGGGTGCAATAAAGGATATAAGAAAGAGTATGATCGAGCACATATATTCGCTCTCGCTTGATTATTTTCACAGAACACGATCAGGAACATGGGTCTCAAAGGTCACAAATGATATTGGGAGAATTGAAAAAAGTATTTACAGAGGACTTCTTGGAATAATAAAGCAAGTTTTGCTTGTGCTTGCATATTTTTGTTTCGCACTTTATCTATCATGGCGACTTCTGGCTGTTATTATAATCATATTTCCATTAATTACCAGACTTATAAATTTCCTTGGGAAAAAACTAAGAGAACGAAGCGAGGTTGTCCAGGAGAATATAAGTGATGTTACATCTCAATTTAGCGAAGGCCTGGCAGGCATAAAAATAGTTAAGGTATTTGGGACAGAGAAGAAAGAGGCAGAAAAGGTTACACACTCTTCCAAAAGATATTATAAGTCCCGCCTTAGATTTGAGAGAATTAGTCTTATTGGAACACCACTTTCGGAACTTATGATAGCTATGGGAATATGTGGTATAATATCTTATGGAGTGTACCAGGTTTTCAATGAATACATCACGCCCGACAAGTTTATAGTATTCCTTGCCTGTATTATTGCTATGATGGACCCTTTGAGAAGGATACCCACTGCAAATGTGTATCTTCAACAGGGTATTCAGGCAATAAAAAGGATTAAGAGAGTACTATCCTTAATACCAACCGTAAGCGAAAATGCAAATCCCATTAGAATCCTTAATTTTAAGAATAACATAGTCTTCAAAGGTGTTTCCTTCAGTTACAACGGTAAAGAAACTGTGTTAACTAATATCAATCTAAAGATAGATAAGGGAGAAAGTATAGCAGTTGTAGGACCATCAGGTGCTGGAAAATCAACCATTGCCGACCTACTGATAAGATTCTATGATCCAACATCTGGCTCCATTGAAGTAGATGGAATAGATATAAGGAAGATAAGTATAAAGGACCTAAGAAAGAGAATTGGGCTTATAACCCAAGAACCATTCCTGTTCAACGATACTATACGTAACAACATCATATATGGAGAGAATGAGGACGATGACAATAGGGTCAAATTATGTGCAAAACTTGCAAATGCTGACGAATTCATAGAAAAATTGCCAGATAGATATGAAACAATGGTAGGTGAAAGGGGAGTAACACTATCTGGAGGTGAAAGACAGAGAATTGCCATTGCGCGGGCATTGTATTCAAAGCCGGACATCCTCATCTTTGATGAGGCAACATCACATTTGGACCAAGTATCTGAAAAGAAGGTACAGGACGCCATTCAACGGGTGCTTATGAAGAGAACTGCGCTTGTAATAGCGCATAGACTTTCAACCGTTAAGAATTGCACAAGAATTCTTGTTATAAAGGACGGAATGATAGCGGAAGAAGGGACCCACGCTCAACTTATGCAAAAAAATGGACTTTATAGAAAACTCATCGAAAGAGAACTGGGATGATACAGTATTTTCCACAGGAAACTTCTAATTGCAATAGATGAAATATAGAGCTATTTCAGTCATATTCTTTACAGGAGCTTTAATTTTCACTCCTATTTCAGCCTATGTTTCTGTACCATTATTACTATCCGCCTTCATCTTCCTTCTTATATCGCGATACAAGATTACATTAAATTTATTGGATAAAATGCAGCTTGCTCTTATGGGCGCTGTCTTCCTTGCCACCATTTTTGCGGTTTACAAAGGACATAGTCTTTTATGCAGTGTGGTTTTTATTGGCTATATCCTTTCTTATTTTCTTGCCCGCTCGCTCTTGAATGATGAAAAGAGTGTAATCAAGATTCTAAGTTGGCTCTCGTATACGACTCTAATGATTTCCATTATCGGAATTGTCCAATATTTCACTAAATTCAATCTCGTTATAAAGGATGTTCCTGTTATCGTTCTTAAGGGAGAAAGGATATCATCTATTTGTTACAACCCATTAATACTAGCATCGTACCTTGCCTTTCTTCTTCCTGTTTTTGTTGCCTTCTTTATTAAAGGGTATAAGAGGGTCCTTTTGGGAGCCACTATCTGTTTGGGTCTTATTGCCTTTTTCTTTACTATGTCCCGTGGTCCTACAATTGGACTGATAGTCTCGCTTACCGTGCTTATCTATCTTTTAGTCCGCAAGAAATTAATTGCAGTTGCTTTGCCTGTTGCTTTAATAGCGGCGTGTTTCTTGTTTACTCCCTTGAGATCGAGATTTATAAGAACACTTGATCCAGTCACAGACATAGCAAGGAAAGTTACCGTTGTACCTGGAATTAGGATGTGGAAAGACCATAGTATCCTCACTGGTGTAGGAGTGCATAATTTTTATCTGCTTTACGAAAAATATTGCTTCCCTGGATACGCTGGAGAACCTCATTATATCCACTGTATGTATTTAAACTTTCTGGTAGAAACCGGTATTATTGGCTTATCTGTCCTTATAGCGATTTTTATAATAATTATAAGATGGAGCTGGCAGATTTATAAAGGTAATAGCGACTTTAAAGGGTGGATCGCCGTGGCTTTATTTTCTTCTTTTCTAGGTTTTTTGGTTCACAATATTGTGGACAATACTCCCTATGTTGTAGGTTTGGGCCTACTGTTCTGGGCGGGGATGGGAGTTATAAGTGGAATTCATCAAGAGCGATCAGCGTAAATTGATACCGTTTGTTGCCTCTCTAATTCCTTTTGCTCTGTAATGGTATTTCATAATCTCCTTTAGTAAAGGAGCAACAAAAAAAAGAGGAAAATCAATACTACTTGCCAGGAGTTTAAGAGCTGCTTCCTTTTCTGCCCACCGATTTGTTTGAAACAGCCAGGAGATAAAAAACACTTTACCTCTTTTTATAAAATGTTTGCCGTGTTTCTCTCCAAAATAAACAATATTTTTAGACCATTGATATCTCTTCTCAAAGGAAGTTTTATATTTCTCCAGTGTCGGATAACCATCAACATGGTAAGCAAAACATTTTTTCCATCCATATACTGTTTTTAGACCAAGTGCTTTTAGTCTTCTGCCCAGATCAGTATCTTCATAACCCATGGTTGTTCCAAATCGTTCGTCCATCATCCCGGCTTTTATAAGCCATTCTTTCCGTACTGAGACATTCTGTGTAACCAATGCCCTGGAAAAACCATCTATTCTTAACGAAAAGCTCCCCATATCCTTAACATCGCGAATATGTCTGACCAGGCCTTGCACAATCAGTTTGTTATTTTTCTTGTGTGCCTGTATAGTATCTTCCACAAATCTGTGAGTCACCATTACATCAGAATCCACAAAGATAATTATTTCTCCCCTTGCTTCCCTAATACCAATATTTCTGACTACCGCTTGGCCTTGTTGTACCTTGTTTTGGATATACCTAATTTGACATTTGGTATTAAGTGTCTGGTATTTGGCAATTATCTCCGGAGTTTTATCAGTAGAGCCATCGTCTACTACAATTATCTCGTAGCCACAGGTGGTCTGGTCAAGAAGTTGCCAGAGGCAGTGTTGCAATAAATCTGCTCTATTATATGTTACTACAATTACTGAAGCCTTTATCATCACTCTTGATTGCCTTGTTAATCCCCTTTACTCGATAATGATATCTTATTACTCCTTTCAAAATAGGGAAAATAAAAAGTAAGGGGCTATCTCTACTTTCTTTTAAAAATCTAATTGTTTTCTCCTCCTCTACCCATCTTGGAGTCTGAAAAAGATTAGAAATAAAAACTGCTTTGCGAATATGCACATATCTCTCTGCCATCCTTCCGTAGTTTTTAACAAAAAAGTAGGCACTTTCTCCTTGTTGCATCTGCTTGACGAATAGTTTGCCGAGATTCTCTTCGTTGATTGGTCCATCAATATGATATGCTTTGCAACTGCGGATAGCGTAAACCCGTTTCAGGCCTAATTTCTGCAGTTTTATTCCCATCGCTACATCTTTGTAACCCATCAGGGGGCCAAATTCATCAAAACCACCTGCTTCTTCAAGCCACTCTCTGCGGACTGAAATGTTCTGGGTAATAAATGTTCGAAAACAAAAAGCATTAGGAAAAAAGAATTTGAATGTTGCCAATGACGGAACTCTTGTGTGGTGTACCATTCCTTGAAGAATTATTTTGGCATATCTTTTATGTATCTTGGTATGGTCTTCTACAAAACGAGAATGGACCAAAACATCAGAATCTATAAATATTATTATATCTCCCTTTGCCTCTCTTATGCCGATATTCCTTGCAACATAGGGACCGCTTTGCCTTTCTAATCTAATATACCTTAAATTTCCAATTTCCAATTTCCAATTTCCAATTAAATTATGGGTTCCATCCGTAGAGGCATCGTCTATCAAAATTACCTCATAGTTGTCAGTAGTCTGATTCAGTATGTGTGCAAGGGAGTATTCAAGCAGTTCCCTTCTGTTATGGGACGGGATTATTACTGATGCTTCAATCATATAGAATCATAAGACCAAAGACCACAGACATAAGACATTAGTTATCGGTCATCAGTCATCGGTAATCGGTAATTCCGCCCTACGCTTTACACCCTACGCTCTACGCCTTACGCCCTACACCTTACACCTGTCACCTTACGCCCTACACCTAACACCTTCTCAGCAATCCTTCTGGCGCCTCCTTTTGGTCCCATTCTCTCAATGCCAATCCTTCCTCTTTCCTCTCTCAACCTTTCATTTGAAAGCAGTTTTATAATCTCCTTTACTACTCCATCCGGGAAATCTTCCACAAACTTTAAACAACCACCAAGAAGTTTTTCCTGTCCTCTCAATCTATTGAATGTTGTCTGGGGGCCTGTTCCAATAAATGAAATGATAGGAATACCGAGACCTGCGGTTTGTTCAGATGCGGTTCCAGAAAGGCTTATCACGAGTTTTGAAGAGCTCACAACATCTACAAAGGCATCTTTTACAAGATCTATTTCTGTATTAATGTCAGAAATAGAATCTCTCAATCTATTTTTATCAATTGTCTCCGACACAGCAATAGCAAAATGTAATCCGGAATATGAATGTGTAAGCATTTTTATGATAACGCCTATCTTTTTAATATTCTTGTATGCCTCTTTTCTGGAACCAGGTAGAATGCCTATTAAGCTCTTATCTTCTGGGGGATTATACAGGTTTTCTTTTTCAAGTTCATCCATCATAGGATTGCCAAGAAATATCGCGGATATACCACAATTTCGGAGATTCTTTGCAGTAATCTCATCATGGGTAAATACTTGTATAGTAGTTCTTTTCATAATCTTTTTCTCTATCCACAGATGCGGTGAGAAATAGTCCGATTTACACGGAGCAAGAAACCACATTCTTTTTCTAAATGCAAACCAGGCTAAAACTAGTAGCATAATATCTCCCACTACAATCACTCTGTCTATTTTGTCTCGCATCCCGTGAAGCCTGGCAATATATGAGAATGGTACCCTTGAACTTGTGACCAGATCATTTACAAACCCTGCTGGACTTTTCAAAAGAAATCCTCCAGATGGTGGAGGCGGACTGCTAAATAATACACCCATACCTCTCTTTTTGTATTCTTCGCCTAACGAGACGAGTGAAGCTCCTACTACTGAAGCATTAGGACACAACTTCTTAATCTCTTGTCCAATTATGGCACCAGACCTGTCCTCTCCATAGGAGTTGCTCAATATTGCGATATTCATATCCTCCCTTTCTCCTTATAGGTTTTTCACTGGACACCAATTATAACATAAAAAGCCGCGAAAGTCAAGGAGATTTTGGTCCTTTATAAATCATAAAGTATGTAGGTAGATTTGTGTGCATTCGATTGACCTGCCCCGTTAGATAGCAAGCATCTAACGGGGTGAATATAATTCGTGGTGTCTTTTTTCTTGACAAATGGCTAAATTTGTGGTAAAATAATACAAAAGATTAAAATTATCAGGAGAATTTATAACAAGTCCGTCAGCTGGCGGAAAGGAGTAAATCAAAACTAAAGAGAAAGAGACATAAAATACGATTGAAGTGGAAGAGAATGAAAAAGTAATTCGGGGGCGAAAGGATTCGACGGGGTTCTTTGGAATGAGGGTTGCATGCCGGGTTGCCATACTCCTGTAAAAGGTGGCAAGATATAACTGGCGAATACGCCTACGCAATGGCTGCTTAATGCAGTCACGTCCTCCCTGTAAACCCTGCTCCTGGTTTTGAGGATGGGCGTGGATAAAGGGAGCTGGTCTTCCTTGCCTGCCCTGGCAAGGAAGACGAGATATCTTGGGCTTTGGCGGGGACAACTTAGTTGCAGGAGGTGCCTCTGCTGAGAAGAAAACTGTAACTAAGCATGTAGATACTCTCATAGCCGGTTCTCCGGACGCGGGTTCGATTCCCGCCGCCTCCACCAAAGTAGAAAAAAGTGAACAAAAACATAAAAGAGAATGTAGAAAGAATTAGAGACAGGGTCGCTCTATCAGCAAGGAGGGTCAAGAGAGACCCTGATTCTATTATTATAGTTGCGGCTGTAAAGAATGCAGAACCTGACGAAATAGAAGAGTGCATCGATGCGGGGATCAGGATTATTGGCGAGAACAGAGTACAGGACGCTGAACGGAAGATTATCGCAGTGAAAAAAGAGGCGGAATGGCATATGATAGGACATCTACAAACGAATAAGGTAAACAAAGCACTTAAACTCTTTTCAATGGTCCAGTCTGTGAATAATTTGCATCTTGTGGAGCCTATACAAAAAAGAGCCTATAAACCGTTAGATGTGTTAGTTGAAGTAAATACATCCAGTGAGGAGAGTAAATTTGGTGTAAAACCCCAAGACGCCTTAGATTTCCTCCAAAGAATCGCTCGTTTTGACAAAATTAATCTAAGGGGACTTATGACAATTGGTCCACTTGTAGGAGACCCCAGACAAAGTTTTAAATTGTTATACAGGCTTTTCTGCGACGCAAGAGAATTAGGATTCAATATGAAATATCTCTCAATGGGTATGACTGATGACTTTGAGATTGCTATTGAAGAGGGCTCAAATATGATTAGGGTAGGAAGAGCAATATTTCAAAAATAAAATCAAATATCAAATATCAAAATTACATATTAAAATTCAAAGATTTACACCTAAGATCAAGAAAATAAGACCACAGATACCGTTCACCACGAAGATTTATCCCGTTGAATGCATCGCTATTCTATCGGGACACAAAGAACACAAAGGGCACAAAGTATTTAATAATTTTTAGTGTATTTCGTGGGCTAAAAGAGATGAAATATGAATTCTATATAGCAAAAACACACCTCAAATCCCGTGGGGGTGTATTCAAGAGAGTCATCGCCTGGATATCCATTGTTGGTATATGCATAGGCGTTGCAGCGCTTGTTATAGTTATGTCAGTGATGAATGGATTACATATAGATCTACGGGACAAGATACTTAAAGCAACGCCCGATATCATGGTTCTCAAATTTCACAATGAACCTATAGACAATTATACCGCCCTGCAGAAGAAAATTGAAGAGACTCCCGGTGTTACAAAGGCATCACCATATATCTTTACGAAGACGATAATAAAGGGTAATAAGAATAGAATGGATGGGATAATGGTAAGAGGAGAGCTTGAACTACCAGATGTGGAAAACAACATTATATGGGGGGAATATAATACCGGGAAAAATGGAATAGTTTTGGGTAAAAACCTTGCAGATATTCTTGGTGTTTTCATACGTGACACCGTTACACTTTACGGATTTCCATATACTAAAAGTCTTAGATTGTTCAATCTAAAGGCAAAGAATTTCATAGTCAGAGGAATATTCGATATAGGACTTTATGACTTTAACTCATCCCTTGCGTACACAAGCTTACCATTGCTTCAGGACTTGTTTTTGTTTGGAGATAGAGTTACGGGTATCGAGGTGGAGATAGACAATATCGATAATGCAGACAAGATAGCAAAGAGTATAGAAAAAAATATAGGTTATCCATACTATGTAACAAGTTGGAAGGAACTCAATACCAATCTGTTTGAGGCGCTGGCACTTGAGAAATTTACAATGTTTGTACTTCTTACGCTTGTAATCGTGGTAGCAGCCTTCAACATTGTTGCGACATTACTTATGACTGTGATTGGCAAAACAAGAGAAATAGGAATTCTTCTTTCCATAGGAGCTTCTCCATCATCTATAAGAAAGATATTCATACTTCAGGGACTGATTATGGGAATTATTGGAACATCTATGGGCGTTGTAATTGGATGGACTGCCTGTAAACTGCTTTCAAAGTATCAATTTATAAAAATACCGGCAGATATTTATAATATAAGTACCTTACCGGTATCTATGCAATTAACCGACTTTTTAATAGTATCAGTGGCTACAATATGTATATCCCTTCTTGCAAGTCTCTATCCTGCCTGGAGGGCATCAAGGCTTGAACCTGTAGAGGCAATAAGATACGAATAACATTACTATTTTGTCCACTTCTGGAGTGAGAAATTACCCGAGCGATCCCTTGCCCTTACCACAAGGTATTTTGTGTCCTCTTTCAAAGTTATCTCAAATCTCTCTCTCTTTTCGTCAAATATTCCATCTATTGGAAATATTGAGACGAATTTGGATGCGTTTTCTGAATATTCAAGAGATGCTATTTCACTCATAATGTCACTAACGATTATTATTGCCTTCTTCTCCTTAACTTCTATATTAATATAAGGGGAGGTATTATCTATTCTGTATACAGCAGAAATCTTAGAGGAAGAAAGTGCATAGTCAACCGGATTTGACGGAGCATCAGACACCTCTACCTTAAATTCATAAGATCCATCAGGAAATGCATCCCTGTCAACACTAACCATAGTATCAGCAATATCTTTCTTCAACTCAATCCACTCCCTATCCAGTTCTCTATAGTATACATTGAATAGGAGAACATCTCCATCAGGGTCGCTTCCCGAGAATGTCAGTGCGTCAGATTCAAGTTTCAGGTTTATTTCCCTTATAAAAGGCTTCTGGTTAAGTGGTAAATATGCAACCTGAATACATTTTATACGGGATGAACTATTCTTTATCTTTGCCCGCCATCTTATAAAACGGTTGGGAGAAGAGAGTATCTCTCCGTTTTTCGCTATTTTTTTCCATTCTTCCCATGTGATATCCGGATTCTCTGTATTACCCGACCTTGTTTCAAATAAAATTTTTCCGTCTCCCTCATATGTAAGTCTCCCCCATTTACTTACTCCTCCAGCATCAAACGAATAGGATTCAACAATGCCTTTCTTCGGTGGTTTATTACTCAATCTGTATACGCTTACGAATTTAGATAATCCAAAGTAGCCATCTCTGTTAATGGAGGATATTACAGTTGGAGATTCATGTATCACATCAAATTTCCCGTTCTCATATATTCTGTATATCCTCTTTTCAGAAGCACAGAGAAGCATATTTCCATATTCCACAATTCCCTTTGCTATGCCTGAAATTTTGGCAACCTCTTCCGGAAGACCGTCATCTCTTATCTTCTTTATCACCGATATTGTATCAAGACAATGCGAAAAATATAACATATTACCTATATTCACTATCCCTGATATCTCTCCCCCACCACCATCGTACAATCCTCTTGGTTGTCCATCCTTTGGAATTATAAATAATAATCCTCCATCTCCAGTTCCTACATATACATCTTTATCTATCAGAACAACACGGGATGCGTTTGCTCTGCCCGTTTCGAGTAATGTATCCGCATGCCCATTCCTTATCCGAAATACCAGCCCATTGCCACCTGTTCCACATATTATTTGCTCATTACTGGCTATGACTATATCCCATATGAACTCCTCCTCTGAATCAAATATAACCTCTCCCCTACCTCCCTTGTCTATCTTGTAGATTTTTCCTCCGGGTGATGTTCCTGCGTATATATATCCTTCATAATCCGCAAGGGTAAGCACATTTTTTTCTCCTGAGTCGAAAAATAACTCTCCTTTACCCTTATTGATTCTGTATATCCTTCCTTCTTGTCCCGTTGCAATATATATTCCATCTTTCGTAGGAAGTATGTCCCATATATACATATCCTGCGTATTGAATATTGAATCTACACCGTACGAGAGTGCAACGCTGCCATCTCTTGATATCCCTGTCTGATGAAATACACACTTGGAAAAATCTCTTACCTCCCAATACGATGTGGTAACTCCCAACAATACCATCAGAATGTAGAGCATAATCCCCCTAAAAAAGAAAAATGACTAATGACGAATGCCTAATCTCTAATCAAATCCCAATGTCCAATGGGGTAAGGACTAAAGACAGAAAACCAGAGGCTGAGACCAATTAAAGTTTGGGCATTTTGGCGTTATGCATTTATTAGAAATTAGATATTGATCTTTTACCTTTCGTGTCCTCCGTGTTCTTCGTGGGCCAAGAGAATCCCCAAATGTTAATACCCCTTTTCTGCAAGGTAGGCCCTGAGTGAATCTCTCCAGCGTGACATATTACTTATGCCAAGTGCCTTTAAATTTCTGTTCTCAAGCACGGAATACTTTGGACGGATTACCTCTGACGGAAACTCATTTGATGTGATAGGAACAAGTTTCACATCAAGCCCTACGAACGAAAATATATTTTTTGCAAACTCATACCACGAGCACTCTCCCTCACTTGTTATGTGATATACTCCATATGTATTGGTCTTTACAAGTTCGTATATCTGTTGCGCAAGATGAAGCGTATATGTAGGAGTCAATATCTCATCCGTTACCATCCTTACCTCATCCCCATTCTTGTGTGCGAGCATCTTATCCACAAAATTTGTTCCTTTTGTAATACATTTATGAATACCATAAAGTCCAGAGGTTCTTATAATGAAATATTTGTCAGTAATATATCTCGTATAATATTCGCCAGCAAGTTTTGATAAGCCGTAGGTATTGAGAGGTCCCGGTAGATCATCTTCAAGGTAAGGCTTGTTCTTCCTCCCATCAAATACATAATCAGTTGAAATATAAAGAAGCGAGGATTTTATCTCTTTTGCTGTAGTTGCAACATTTCTTGCACCTATTGCGTTTATTTTGAATGCCTTCTCCGGGTCTTTCTCGCACAGAGAAACATTTGAAAGAGCAGCTGTGTTGATAATGAGCTGAGGCGATAAAGGAGAAATAACACTTTTTAGTTTATCCTTCTCAGTAATATCAATATCCTTCTCTGTAAGAGAAATGATGTTTTCATCTTGAAAAACCCTTACAAGGTCGGACCCTAATTGCCCATCCGCTCCTATAATAGTAATACGCATATAGCACCTTTAAAATTTTACCTCTGGAACTGCTTCTTCTCTCTCCTCTGTCTCAAAGTAAGGTGAAATCTCTTTGTGGAACCATCCAGCAAATATATTACCGGGAAACCGTTTTATTATGGTGTTATGCACTCTTACCTTCTCATTGTATCTTATCCTTTCAACCGCAATTCGATTTTCAGTCCCCTCAAGTTGGTCCATTAGTTTCAAAAAGTTCTCATTCGCCTTCAGTTGGGGATAGTTTTCAACAAGTGCAAAAAGTCTCCCGAGTGCCATACCAAGTTCTCTTTCGCCTTCAATTCTTTCCTGTATTGTAACACTACTAACAAGTTTGGACCTTGCTTCTGCTATATTTGTGAACACTTCTCTTTCATGTGTCATATATCCCTTTGCAGTCTCGACAAGATTTGGTATTAGATCAAATCTTCGTTCCAGCTGGCTTTCAACTTGTGCCCATTGGTTGCGCACACCCTCTTCCAAAGTTACAAAGCGGTTGTAGTAAGATATTATTGTCGCAACAGGTACTATAATGATTATCAGGACTATAATTACTAATACCGCTATATTTTTGCGCATGATGTCTCCTTTAATATAAAGTCATTAGTCATTGGTCATTAGTCATTGATCATTGGTTTACCCTGCCTGCCCTGTAGTGTTGATGTACAGGGCTTGTCCTGTTGAAGCGGAGCTATTCAACAGGGTGAAA
>DAOUSS010000041.1 GCA_030627085.1 Candidatus Stahliibacteriota bacterium
GACGATTTTCTTGTCTTTCCTTATGACCGACCCATCATCGAGAATGAGTTAATAGAAAATATAGGTGATGTAGAAGGACTTCTTTGCCTTCTTACAGATCCCGTAACAAGGAGAGTGATTGATGCAGGCAAACGGCTAAAAATTATAGCAAACTACGCGGTCGGGTATGAGAATATTGATGTGGAATATGCAAATAAAAGGAAGATTCTTGTAACAAACACACCGGGAGTACTTACAGATACGACTGCCGAACTCGCATGGGCACTTTTATTCGCCTGTGCAAGAAGGATTGTAGAGGCGGATAGGTTCACCAGAGAGAAGAGATTTAATGGATGGAGTCCTACCCTGCTTCTTGGAAGTGAACTTAAGGACAAAACGCTGGGAATTATTGGGACGGGGAGGATAGGTACTGCATTTGCACTCAAAGGAAAAGGATTTGGTATGAGAGTTTTATATTTTGACCATCATAAAAATGAGGTTTTAGAAAACGAACTCGGGGCAGAGATGGTGGAGATGGAAGAATTACTAAAAAAATCTGATTTTATCTCGCTACATATTCCTTTAACAGAAAAGACATATCATCTGATAGGAGAGAGAGAATTTGCACTTATGAAGCCCTCTGCTTATTTTATCAATACCTCAAGGGGAGCAGTTATAGATGAGAAGATGCTCATTCAGGTTTTAAAAAAAGGCAGAATAAGGGGAGCGGGTCTGGATGTATATGAAGAGGAACCTGAAATCCCGGACGAATTGATTGGTCTTTCCAATGTGGTATTACTGCCCCATATAGGAAGTGCAACCTATGAAGCAAGAAACAAAATGGCAGAGACAGCAGTAGAAAATCTGATAGCAGGACTCACCGGTAAAACTCCGCCAAACCTTATAAGTATACCAAACACACTTTAAAATCTCTCCCTTTCCTGCTTTCTCCATCTCTCCTAATCTTTTTGGGTAATTATGAATCTTTCATTTTATGTCTTTTTACCCTGTACATAAATGTCTCCAACCTCGTTTCAAGCGTTCCCTGCTCAAGCCCATCAAATGCAATATTTAACACGGGCAGACCGTAATCATCCTCCACCCGCTTGAATACAGCTGCGGTGATATTTCCAGGCATACAGGTAAATGGCATCAGATTAATAATTCCGTCAATTTCCTTTCTCTTTGTCCATAGAACGCAATCACCAATGCTCAAGGCAGGCTCGCCAAACCATTTGATTAGATACGGTTCAGCTGCCCCCCATATCTTGTGAATTTTTACCTTCTCTTCTGTCGTTAATGTCTTGCTAACAGAACGAAGGAGACTGCGTTCAAAATATCTGATTAGAAACTCGCTTATATAGGTAAGATAGTATGTGAGAATTCTACTTTCTATCTTTGCATCCATCCTACGCGTCCCCGATGTGTGCAGCCCCCATTCGTAGAATACCGGAAATACGGTCTCGCCACCGTATTCTTCTACCCTTCTCTCAATCCTGTTATTGCTGTACTCATGCGAGCGGACAAATATCTCACCAACTATGGCTATCCTTGGCTTCTGTTCATATTTTGTCGGTATGGTGGCAAACTCTTCAGCTCCCTCTTTTAGTACTGCTTCTATACCACCATCTTGAATAGCCTGGCATACCTTATTCAGATATTTACCATATACCTTATCAGTCTCGCCCATTCCTATCTCATAAGGTCTTTTTTCTCTACGCATCCTGAGAAGGTAGTCTATAGCAACTACACCCTTCAGTGCCCTTATAAAAAGAGCTATACCGGAGAAGGAAAGCATCCCATATTCCTTGAAGAAGCTCAGGGATTCTGGTGCGCCCGGTGATATGATTGGCACATCCTCATAGCCCATCTCATCAAGTATGAGCCTTTGCAGACGGCAGTATTGACCAAATCTGCACGGTCCATATGTGATTGGCATAAGGAATGCAACCTCTTTGGGATTTTTGTGTTTCAGTATCTTTATCATATCTCCAGTGGTTATAACACAAGGATAACATTCCTTACCTGTGGTATATTTTCTCCCGAGCTCAAGTGTCTCGTCATCTGACGAAATCACCTCTGCAGGGATACCAAACTTGTTAAATGCTGAGCAGGGTGCCCGGGCACAGTCACCCATATGTGGAAGGTAGATAGTCCTTTTTGAGGACTTCCTGAATTTTGGGACAATGTGGATACTCTTTCTGGCGCCTGAGCTGGGTGCATTCCTTATGGAGTCAAGAAATGCCTCACACCTGGTTATAACACCTGCCGGTGCAGAGTGCTCATCTACCTCTATCTGCAGAAATGGCTTGCCACTCATCTCCTTACGGAAATACTGCGAAATGAATGAATCGGGTCCACACCCAAAGTTTGTCATAAACACCGCATGTAAGCGGGGGTCATTCTTTACCTTTCTTGCCGCGCTCAAGATATTGTACCCATAGATCCAATACATACTTGGCCAGTCGGAAAGTATATCGGGGGCAGATGGGAGGAAGTCCATCGGAATTACAAGTCTACCCAATTGTCTCAGCCTTCTGGGAACCTCAAGGCTCGCACCCTCATCACAGGTATTATAGGGTCTGCCAACCAGAACAAGCCCGTCATCTACCTTCTCCATAATCTCTTCTCCGCGCAGTTTTACCTTTTTGTAGAAGCTATCCTGAGCGGACTTGGCGGCATCTATTGCGGACCTGACCTGCGAGGTGCTCTTACCAAATTTGCGACCAAATTTTATCAATGTAGCGATAACATTTTTCTTGGATCTAAAAAAGATAATAGGATGAAGAATCTCTACCTCTGGCTTCAACGACGCCATAATAATATGGGGTATCTCCTGATTGTATGGGCAGATATAGCCTCGTTTCATACCGGGTGGCGGTGGTGTATCAATGATACTCGGTAAAAACAGGAAATCAACACCCTTTTCAAGTAGGTCTATTACATGACCGTGTACAAGCTTTATCGGGAAGCAGAATTCGGCAATGGATGCGCTTACGCCATCGTGGATTATTCTCTTGTTCGTTTTATCCGATATAACTACCTCAAACCCCAACTCCGAGAGAAATCTATACCAGAAGGGTAGGAATTCAAGGAATATTGATGCATAGGGTATACCTATACGCGGACCGGAGGAGGTTTTCCCACAGGCAGAAAGGAGTATCTTTTCTCTCTCCAAGAATAAATCGGGTATACCTGCTGTAGATTTCATGGTCGTTCCCTTTTCGTATCGTTCACACCTTGCGCCGTAGAATAGTGTGGTCTTCTCCCCAATGGTAACCTTATTGATCTCGCAGTGATTTGGACAGTGCTTGCATTCAAAAATCTCCTGTGTATATTTTATCTCGGGTATCACATCAAATCCCTTGAATTTGGTATCCCTACCTCCATTTTCCATAGCGGCGATTGCCGCACCAATCGCACCGGTAACATGGTGGTTTGGTGGCACAGTTATTGGAGTATTCAGAAGATTCCCAAATGCTGATACCACACCCTTGTTGAATGCGACCGCACCCTGAAACAGGATATTTTTACCTATACGCTTTCTACCAACCACCTGAGAAAGGTAGTTCTTTGCAATTGAATAACAGAGACCCCCTACAAGGTCTTCCTTCCTTGCGTCTTTTCCCTGATAAGATACGAGGTTTGTCTCCATAAATACCGTACACCGTTCACCAAGGTCACAGGGAGCGGGTGCCTCAAGTGCTATATCGCCAAATTCTTCTATCTTTATCGCCAGACGCTCTGCCTGCTCCTCAAGGAAAGACCCTGTGCCGGCAGCACACACCTTATTCATTTCAAAATCAACGATTGCTCCATTTTCTATGGATATATATTTTGAATCCTGACCTCCGATCTCGAACACCGTATCAACCTCTGGTTCTATATGGACTGCTGCCTTTGCCTGTGATGTTATTTCATTGACAACAACATCCGCACCAATGAAATCCCCGATGAGATACCTGCCCGACCCTGTGGTAGCAGCACCTACAACCCTAATGTGCTTGCCAACCTTCTCCCTGAGCTCTTTTATTCCCCTACGGACCGCCTCTATTGGACGGCCAGCGGTCATAAGATAGACCTTTTCAATCAGATTCTTGCCTCTATCTATTGCAACCACATTGGTGCTTATTGACCCAACATCTACACCAATAAAGGCATCTATCCTGGAATTATTATGTCTATAATCTCTCCCATCATAGCTGGGGAGTTTCAATTCTGATCTTGAAAGTGGCTTTAAAGAACGCCACTCAAATTTACGGGTTTTCATATAAGAAGACAGCCTACCTATGCACCGAGCGATGTTGATTTTGTTTCTTTTCCTCTCTTCTATGGCAATAATTGCCGCACCTATTGCGCCCATTTCTGCACAGTGTTCAGGAACAATCAATTCATTGTCTTTCAGGGCAAGCACATCCCTGAATGCCTTCACCATACCCCTGTTGAATGCAACGCCACCATGGAATAAGACAGGTGGGATGATCTCCCTGCCCTTTGCTATCTCTGATGTGAAGTTTCTCGCAAGCGCAAAACAGAGTCCTGCAACTATCTCATAATCTGGAGTTGCCTCCTGTTGCAGATGTATCATATCTGTCTTGGCAAATACAGTACACCTACCGGCAATTCTCGGGGGTGATTTTGACATAAGTGCCATCTCACCGAACTTTTCTATTGATATACCGAGTCTTGATGCCTGTTGTTCAAGAAATGAGCCTGTTCCAGCAGCACAAAGCTCATTCATAGCGTAATCTTCTTTGATAATATCAATAAACTTTGAGTCCTCACCCCCTATGTCAATTATCGTCCTTGCATCTTTATAAAATTGGCGTGCTGCCTCTACCTGTGCGGGTAGTTCATTGACAAAACCCGCCCCTATTATGGGAGCAATGAGCTTACCACCTGTTCCTGTGACCTTTATCTCATTTACAGTCTTAACATCCTCAACAATGAGCTCAAATAGACCTTTTAGCGCCTTCACAGGATCACCGTAGTGTCTTGCATATGGAAGCACCCTCAGAGTTTTTTTCTCCTCGTCCATAAGGGCAACATTTACACTCACTGACCCAATATCAATCCCAATATACCACATATAAATTTAGGTAATTAGATATTAGTGTCATAGCGTCGTAGGGTCTCAGAGTCATAGCGTCCTTTAGACTCAAAGACTCAATGACGCGACGACTCACTGACTCATAATTATATCACAAAAATGCTATCCTGTCAAGGGAAAAGCATTTGACCCTCTGGCTGTCCCGATGCATACCAGCAAAGCAAAGAGTTAACTTTTCCTTTAACAACTTTTCCAATCCCCATTTATTTTTTCAACAGGGAAATAAAGAGACTTAAAGAGATTCATTTTTAGAACATTATTCTCATTTTTCTCTTATATTCTCTTCTGTTCCCTGTCATTTTTTCTTTTTTTAACAGGGAAATAAAGAGACTGTTCGCAGAATCTCATATGAGTCTGTGACCTGTGGAAAAGAGATTGCTCTTATTTATTTTTCTCTCTTATGTGTTCTTCCTATCCCTGTCCATCCTGAAATAGATTCTACATATACATTCACATACTCACCCGTTTTTGCATTTTGCATTTTTACTATGACTTCCTTTCCTGTTCTGGTTTTACCTATTGGAAGATTATCCCTTCTACTCTTCCTCTCAATGAGTATCTCAATCTCTCTTCCCAAAAGTTCCTCATTTTTTTCTCGCGTTATACCATTCTGAAGTTCTATAAGTCTTTCAAGTCTTTCTTTTTTTACACCGAGCAAGACATCGTCAGGAAATAATGCTGCCTTTGTGCCTTTCCTCTCTGAATACATAAACATATACGCAAAATCAAACCTTACTTCTCTCACTATCTTCAGTGTTTCCTCGAAGTTCTCTTCTGTCTCAGTAGGAAATCCTACCATAATATCAGTAGTTAGGGCAATACCCTTGATTCTCTTTCTGAGTCGTTGAATCCAGTGTCTGTATCCGTCTACAGTATATCTCCTCTCCATTAACTTGAGAATTCTGTCTGAGCCTGACTGGATTGGCAGATGAATATTCTCACATACTGAATCGCATTCCGCTATTGCATCTATCAAATCATCGCTCATATACGCTGGGTGCGAGGTTAGAAACCTTATCCTTATACCCAAGGCTTCTCTATCTATTATCCTTAGAAGCTCTGGAAAGGAAATTTCCCCGAAGTTATACTCATTCACGCTTTGTCCAAGAAGGGTTATCTCCTTAACTCCTCTCTCTCTTAGATATCTTAACTCGCCGAGAATATCATCCGGGTTTCTTGATACTGCATTTCCTCTCACATAAGGAACAATACAATAAGAACAGAAGTTATTGCATCCCCTCATAACGGGGAGAAAGGCGGTTACACCCCCATCAGGATTAGGATAGGGTATACACTCCTTTGGAAATTGGAAATTGGAAATTTGACATTTTCCCTTAACTATCTTTTTTATAATCTCTGGTAATCTATCGTATTTCCTTGGGCCTATAAAAAAATCTGCCCCGGGGATTTTATCTCCGAGGCGTTCTGCCATACATCCGATTACAACCAGCACAAGTTCTGGTTTTTCTCTTCTCAATTTTTGAAGACTTGATATTCTGCCGAGTGCTCTTCGCTCGGCGTGCTCTCTCACACTACAGGTATTTACAATAATTATATCAGCATCTTCGGGATTATCTGTCTCTTCGAGTCCATCCATTTCAAACAAGGATGCAACCATCCTTGAATCGTACACATTCATCTGGCATCCGTATGTGATTATATGGAACTTCATACCTTCTCAGAGATTGCCTTTGCCTGAAGGAAGAAGAGAAGGTAATCCCTCGAGCCTGTCTTTGTGTCTGTCCCAGAAAGATTAAATCCACCAAATGGATGAGCGCCGACAAGTGCACCGGTGCATTTTCTGTTTATATAAAGGTTGCCCACATGGAACTCCCTCTTTGCCCTCGCAATCTTCTCTCTGTTTTTCGTGTATATAGAACTCGTTAGTCCATAATCAGTACAATTTGCTATCCTCAGGGCATCATCAAAATCCTTTGCAGGTATAACAGCAAGAACAGGCCCAAATATCTCTTCCTGTGCTATCCTTGCGTAGGGGTCAACATTGATTATTATTGTGGGTTTTATATAATAGCCGTCTCCTTCTGCAGGTTCTCCGCCAAGAACAAGTTCTCCTTCCTTTTTCCCAATTTCTATGTATTCAAGAATCCTCTTATACGCCCTTTCGTTTATGACAGGCCCCATAAAATGGTTATTCTCTGCAGGTCCCTGATTAATATCCTTTGCTGTTCTTATTAGCTTATCTACGAACTCATCATATACATCTTTAACCACAATTGCTCTTGAACAGGCAGAACATTTCTGACCTTGAAATCCATAGGTAGATGCAATCACCCCAGCTACAGCAGAATCAATATCTGCCTCAGAATCCACTATTATTGCATCCTTTCCGCCCATCTCTGCAATCACTCTCTTTATCCACTTTTTACCTGTCTTCCCTGCAAGTTCAACGATATGAAGCCCCACCTCTTTTGACCCTGTAAATGTTATAAACCTCGTCTTTTCAGAACCAACGAGTGTATCTCCTATCTTTCCTCCGGAGCCGGGGAGAAAGTTGACAACACCATCTGGCACACCTGCTTCCTCTACAATCTCCATAAACTTTGCTCCTGTAACGGGCGAGTCAGATGAGGGTTTTAATATAACCGTATTTCCTGCCCCAAATGCGGCAGATGTCATACCTGTAAGTATTGACATTGGAAAGTTCCATGGTGGTATTGATACACCAACACCGAGTGGTATATACCACATCTCTGGTTTCTCTCCCGGAAACGGCGTAACATATCCCCCTTCTCCATACCTTATAACTTCTCTACCGTAGTAATCAAGAAAATCTATTGCCTCTGCAACATCTCCATCTGCCTCAGCCCAGTTTTTACCAACCTCATATACAAGCCAGGCATCAAGTTCATACCGCCTTTTTCTCATTATATCCGCCATCCTGAAGAGATACTTAGCCCTCTCCTCTGCACTTGTGTATCTCCATTTCCTGAATGTTTCATCCGCAACCTCAAGCGCCCTTTCTACATCTTTCGTAGACGAGTCTTGCACAATTCCTACAATCTCATCCTTGTGGGATGGATTTATGGATTTTATAGATTTTTTAATCTTTCCCTTCTTCCCACTTATTATGTTTGGATATTCCCTTCCAAGTTCTCTTTTTACCTTCTTTAATGCTTCCTTCATCCTCTTTTTGTCTTTTTCTTTTTTGAAATCTATTATGGATTCGTTCTTGAAGTCTCCACGCATAACACCCCCATAGTAATATCAAAATGTTCACCCTGTGGAATATAAAGTCTTATTCCACTGGGCAAGAAATGACCAATCAGGGGTTAAAATCCTAAATCCGAAATCCGAAACTCTAAACAAATTCCAAATCTCAAATTTCAATCTTATCTGTACAGGGATTAAAAACTGTTTGGGGTTTAGATAATTGAAATTTAAATATTGTTTAGGATTTAGTGCTTAGAATTTAGAAATTTTTTGTTTTATTTGCCCCTGTAGCTCAGCGGATAGAGCACCGGTCTTCGGAACCGGGTTGGCGAGAGTTCGAATCCCTCCAGGGGCAAAAAGGAGATATGGATTCCAAGGTGGGTCATAGGAAGAGATTGCGAGAGAAGTTTATGAAGTCGGGACTCTTAGGACTGCATGATTATGAGATTGTTGAACTACTTCTTACCCTCGGTACTCCCCGGAAAGATTGTAAGCAACAAGCAAAGGCACTGATGAAAAAATTTAAGACCCTAAGAGGGGTTATAGATGCAGATAAAGAGGAATTATGCGAAATAAAGGGAGTAGGACCAAAAAATATCTTTGGGATAAGATTTGTTAGGGAGATATCGGAGAAATATCTTGAAGATAGAATAATAAAACAGGAAATTTATAGAACCCCACAGGATGTGTTTAATTATCTATATGTGTCAATGAGGGGATTAAAAAAAGAGGTGTTTAAGACCCTTTTTCTGGATGTAAAGAACAGATTAATTGCCACTGAGAAGATGTTTAAGGGAACGGTCAGCTCATCGGTTGTATATCCAAGAGAGATTGTAAAGAGGGCAATAAAAAAGGATGCGAGTTCTGTTATACTCGTCCATAACCACCCGTCAGGTGATCCAACGCCTTCCCCTGAGGATAAAAGGATAACAAGAGATGTTGTTGATGCACTTGAAGCTGTGGATATAAAGGTGTTAGACCATATAATAATTGGGGATAATAGATACTTCAGCTTTGCATCGGAGAAACTACTGTAATAAACCACAGAGGACGCAGAGGGCACAGAGAGGTAAAATATAAAAATGCAAAATGCAAATTGCAAAATTAAAAGACTAACCATGAAGGCACAAAGAACACGAATAGGTTAAATATTAAAATGAAAAATGGAATTCCAAAATCCTAATTTCCAATTTCCAACAAAAATCCAAAATCCAAATGTCAAACGAAGGTAGCTTTGACAAGAAAAAATTGCAAATTTAGGAATTTGACATTTTATTGGAAATTGGTAATTGGAAATTTGACATTCTAA
>DAOUSS010000084.1 GCA_030627085.1 Candidatus Stahliibacteriota bacterium
GGTCCATAAGAGGCCCTCATTACTTTATAGTAATAACCTCATGGGGATTAAAAAACTTATTGACTTATGGAGGATTTTATGCTATAATATACCAATCCCATATAACCACTACCTCGTGTCAAGAGGTATGCAGACATTCTCAACAAGTGGACTACACAGACATTTTCATAGCTGACCCCAAAATTTTCCGATGGATCCGTATGGAAAAGACCGTAAAATGTCTAAATTCGCCTGACGGCAGTCAGGTGTTAAGAACTGCCCCTATGAAGCCCGCCCGCAGATGCAGTTTTCATTTTACAAATTCTGAAAAAACATTTTCTAAATTATGAGCAAAGATTAAATCCTTTGTTGTCTTCTGAGGAGGAATAGTTATTTCTATTCGTACTATGTTATTAAACGTACACATTGCCTTTCCAACCGATACTTTGCTTTCCTTTGGCATCGGCAGAAAACTAATTTGAACATACTTGGCTCCTTTAAGAGAATATACGGGCTTTCCAATTGCACAATCTGCTGCATCCATGTTAAAAACAGCACGATAGATAACCTCACCTTTGCCAGTCTGCCTCGCGGTGCATTGGGTTGAGGACATAACTAATAATGCTTCCTTCCCTTTACAGAAAGCAATGTAACCACCCCTATCCATATAGGTTGTATTTACCTTTTTATCAGAGATGATAGCCACTTCAACTGTTGCAGTAGCTGTTCGAATTGGTTGTCTATAAGGGGCAACAGATTCCAACCGTTTGCCAAAATACCAAGTACCTATGCTACCAGTCAAAACAAGTGCTGTTCCTACGAGAATGAGTCGCTTGCCAAAATGCCAAGTGCCAATCCAAACAAGCACTGTTCCCACGAAAATGACGACGTATGATATAGTTCTCCAAAGATTAGGATTCATATGTTTTCTCCTTTAATCAAAAATTACATCTAACTCGTTTATATCCGACACTGTCGGATATCATTCCGTTTTGGGTGTATATGCGACTATATCAGATATACACTCCTGTCACAGAATAAATTTGTTCTGCATAAATTCTTCCTTGGTAGTGATTCTCTTTGTCCACTCATCATGTTATATGAGGTTTGGCAACATTCTTAATTCTTAATACAGGTCATTGTCAAGACCATATTCTATTATCTCCATACTTGCCAGGTTACAGGAGTCTTGGAATCATTAAAAAGTAGCCTGTCCCCTTTTTTCTGTTATTTATCCTTTTCCCTTTGCTCTTCTTGCAATTTGAAAACTTGATTTTCCTTTTTGGTAAAGTGAGAGAAATTCTTCTAGGGATAGAAAAAACTTATTCTCAATAAACTAGGAAGGGACTACGAAGATACGGACAACAAAGGTATAAGTTATCTCTTGTTAATGTAAAAAGTTTGTATCCACTTTTTAAGCATATATCACTGCTTATATAAAGGCAAAAATACAGGAGGTAATCCGAGCCTCATAACAGTACTATGAATAAATTCTCTGGCATAAGGCCAACTGTTAAGAGGAACATTCATAATCTTGAATATGTCAAATATGTCCTTATTAATAGGTTTGTCTGAAGAGTATGTTAACGATAATTCAAATCTTATCTTTGCTATAACACTATCTTGGTTATTCTTATCTACCATTTTATATCTAAATATATGTGAAATTCTAAAAATCCCTTCTTTCTTGTCAACAAGTTGTATGTTATCGTCTATTTTGTTTAGTACAGCAAAATCTTTGGATATCTTCTCCGGGAATACTTCTATGCTTGCCTTTCTCAAATATATATCCACCATTTCAACCTGACTAATAAATTCTTTGTAAATAGCTGGCCTTACCTTATGTTTTCTCATAATAGTCTCCCGTGTTAGCTTGTCTGGATGTATTGGTTTTTATCTACTTCGTATTGTAGTTTTTTTGTATTTCTCCTATAGGATACTTTTGCTTTATCCCATACTGACGTGACCATCATTTGTTTAATGTCCTCAAGTAAAGTTTCTATTCGTCTTCTCTCAGAATTTAGTGTTAAAAGTCTACAGACATGTGAATTAAGACTCACACCTTCTTCTTTAGCTCTTTCAGCTAGAGTTCTATGTAAACTTCTTGGCATTCTCACAATAAATCGACCGCTATACAATTCATCACTTTTAGGTAACGGAACCTCTCCCCCTCGCTCTAATGTCCCTTCAATCCAAGCCCTCTTGGCTTTTTCTACTTTCATAGGAATTTCTTCGAGGGTATCTGCATCACACATACACCCTGGAAGGTCAGGCACTTCTACAAAATATCCCCCCTCTTCCATTTCTTTTACCTTAATGGGATATTTTAAAGACATATAATAATCAAGTATCTTTTCAAAGCTTTTCTTATTCATTTTGCCACCTCCTCATCTATAGCATCAGCAAATATATTGATAAACTTTTTCTTATAATCCAAAGGGACATCATCTCTACTGCCGTGAGGCTTATGTAACTGAATATCCGCAGACTTAGAATCAGAAGGATAATAGATATTATAGATAGAACCTTCCTTCTGTTCAATATCCGCGCCAAAATGATTAGCAAGTCTAATCATTTCATCAAATGAAAGCTTTTTCCAGTTATCTTTTGCCTTTTTACAAAGTTTTTTTATGCTAGCCATATAATTATATCACATATAGTATCATTTGTCAAGTTTTTTTTGAAAAATTCTAAAAATTTAGATGAATTATATCATAAAATTTTCAATTTGCCAAGTTTTCACGGAATCATTCTGACAATGTTTTTTCAATTATCTTTCTCTCTTTTTCTGTTATTCCGTAGAGGTCATAGACAATTTTGTCTATCTCTATCTGTATCTTCTGGATTTCTACGAGGAGAGATTTTACTCTTGAAGAGACTTCTTTTCTCTTTGAAATAAACGTCTTCAGGTCTTTTGCTATTGGTATTTCCTTTATCTCATCCCAGGACTTACCTTTATACCTTGACAATACTTTACCAAGATATTCTATGATTTCTTTTGGAGCAATTATCCTCAGTGATTTCTTGTTTTTGCCCTTAAGCAGAATGGAAAGGAGTGGTTCGTCCAATTTTTTTGCAAATAGAGGAGCAGGCTTAATATTCCCAACAGCTAATAGGTAGAAATCATCAGGATTTTTGGGTTCGTATGTGACCTTTGAGTGGGTTCTTATATTTCGTTTGTCTTCGTCTGGGAGGTCTTTGGTTAGAAGGTATTCATCGGGTTCGGGAACATCTTCTAGATTCTCAATTCTCGTAAGTCTTATCCCTGAGTAGAATTTATTGTATTCTGCAAGTTCCTTTTTCAGTTTTATAATCCTATCAACCTTCTCCACAAGTTTATTATGAGTCTCTACCTCCTTTTTGTCGTCAAAATTGATGCGGCGAATGGGAAACTTAACTAAAGAAGTAGTTGTAAATTCATAAAGATGCCCTTTCTTTTTTATGTTCGTATCTAACCAGTAATAGATCAATTTGGAATTTAAAATAGCCAAAAGATACTTTAACGATTCACTTACATTGTTCTTTTTTGTTATGTAGTATATGTCCTCAGCGGAATAAAAGATGTGTTCATCATAAGCAAACTTATTACAGTGACTTCTATAAGGTGTAATTAGTTTCTCCTGTCCAAAATGCTCCAAAAATTTCCCCGTTAAGCATAAGGAGATCTTATTCTTTAATTGTCCATATCTCGCGCGTCTATTCAATAAAATAGTTGCAAATTGATCTAAATAATTCTTTATCGCTTTGTTATTCTTGTAATCTTCGTCGGTTTTTACAAACAAGAGCTTCTTGGACGCTTTTTGATACACGTACCTGTCTAAGTCGGAATTTTTATAAAAGTCAACAAAATTTTCTTCGCCGATTGGCTTTATATCTTCTCTCGTGTCAAGTTCTCTTTTGTTCAAAACATATATTCCATTTCCCACCCTTAAGTGATATTTGCTAACAACCTTATCTATGTTTATTTTGGAAATATAATCAGCTCCTGTTTTTATCCCAGTGTACACATCGCAAACATCAACCAAAGAGACACAATTTTTAAATAAAATTGTCCTCCTTTTTGATAGTAGCCCATGCCATGGCTCATCCGTTAATTCCCCTTGCTTCACCGCACTATAGAATACAACTATATATTCATCTTCATATTCACCCTCATCAATATTTTTCTCAATATGTAAAACCATATTCTCCATTCTCTCCTTATGGGTCTTGCCACTGAAGTTCTTTTTAACCTTCACAATCTTCATTCTGTGATTTTTCTTTCTTTCTATGTTCTCCTTGATCTCTGTTTCTACAATTGTTCTTTCCGCTTTTCTCTTATCAGGACATTTCTCAAGAACAAAAACAATATTATGCTCTTCCGCACCCTCAAAAATTTTGACTTCACCAAAATCTATTATCTCCCTTATTAAGGCATTCTCAAGGATATATTTCCTCAATTTGCTCGCTCCATCAGCTGTTAGCCAATAGGATGTAGTAATAAATCCCAGCTTTCCACCCTCCTTTAGTTTTGATAAACCAAGGACGACAAAAAAGTATAGATAATCCATCCCACGCTGATAAAAGTTCTTCCACCAGTAGTTTGCATATTTTGTCAATACTGAACTGAAAAGCTCTTTATGTCCCTTCCACCCAACATAGGGTGGATTTGAGCAGACATAGTAAAATTTATCTTCCTTCCTTATCTTCTCATATACAACCCTTTTATGCGGGTCATGTAGAGCCATTATTTTACTATATTCTCCTGGACTTTCTTTCACCTCTGTGCTATTTACAAGCACTGCTCTTGGATTGTGGAGCCCAAGTGCATCACAGGGAACCACCGAGAGTGTAAATTCAGGAAATCTATGCTGATGGGGAAGTAGAGCAAAAATTCTTTTGAACAGTGGAGTAAGCTGGATTAAGAGATTCACCTCTGTGATATAGTGGGAGAATAGACTGATTTCACTACCGCGGAGTCCATTCACAAGTGCAAACATAATTTCAATCAAATCATCAATATCATTATCATTGTAATGCGAGGTTTCCGTGAGCCTTCTTGCCGCCTCTACAAGAAAACCTCCAGAGCCAGTGCAGGGGTCAAAAACAAGTTTTGGTTTTCTTCTACCATTCTCATATACAAAGAAGGAATCATCGTCTTTGTACCCCACCCTATCCCATATAAGTTTTATAATCTCTCTCGGTGTATAATACTGTCCCTTATTCTTCCTATCAACACTGTCAACATATTCCTCATAAACCTTTCCCAGGACATCTGTATTTAGTTTGCTTAAGTTATATTTTGAAAATTCATAAAGCACATCCACAAGTGCCTCATTGTTTGGAACATACCAGTGGTAGTTGTTCGGAACAGAATAAAGCCAGTAATATTTGTCACCCGCAAAGTGAAATGCCTGACGCAAGACGCGTTCAACCTCCCTCTGCAGTCGTTCATACCACTCATCAAATCCACCATCATAAAGAGACTCTTCTATAAACCCTGTATCTTCCCACATCCTCGCAAGGAGAATTCTCGTCATCGTAAAATATGCTACACGGGAAAGGTATATCTTGTTGAAAGCCCTGTATTCCACAGAGCTATCCTTTGCATCCATAAATTCCTTCAGCGTCTTCTCGCCGGGTTTTCTGGTTCTATCAAGTTCACAGGCTATTGTCTCAAGTTCATTCTCTACCTCTCTTTTACGCCCAGGGTCAAATCTCAGGAGATGGGAGAGCTCTTCCCTTTTGGAGAGTATATCGTTATGAAGTATTATCACAACCTTTCTTATGGAATCAGTAAGAAGAGTAGGATTCAGTTCCTCCTCGCCAGTCCATTTTCTTGCCTTCCTTATGATTTCTATTTTTTCCATCATTCCCAGTTTTTTATGAGAGAATTATCTGACAAAGGCAAGAAACTTTTTTGTATTTGGGTAGTCAAGGATTACCTTTGGATGAGATTTATAGTTTGTGTATAATTCCAGAAAACTGAAGGAGTATTCCTGCAAGGGAGATTTCGGGAGAGATTCATACACCTCAAGCTCTCTCATATTAGTTATTACCCCCCACTTCACCCCACAGGACTTTATATAGCTTGAAAGTTGATTGTAGTGAGAGGATAGTGCTTTTGTATCTGTCCCCTTTATCTCAAAGATAAACGAATGGATATTTGTATCTCTTGGAATAAAGTCGGGGGTTTTTGCTGTTGGACTGAATTCTGAAAGAAACTCGTCCTTTGGAAATTTTAGAACATCTATGAGGAAGTCATTCCATAGTTTAGGTTTTATAAAATCATCTTCGTCCGAGAAGTTGCCTTCCCTCATATAGTCCAGATAGTTTCCAAACCTGTTGTGAGAGATTTTTTCGTATAATTTGGAATATCTATCTAGTATCTTGATGGTAGATTGGATGATTTTCAGATTGTCTTTCATATTGATTTATTGTATCATAACCTTATTAATTTGTCAAGAAGAATCTCACCACAGAGTGCACAGAGAATCTTTATCAAAAAAA
>DAOUSS010000131.1 GCA_030627085.1 Candidatus Stahliibacteriota bacterium
AAGATTATCAAGGGATCTAAGTATCTCCTTCTCAAGAACAAGATAAACCTGAGACAAGAGGAGAAGCCGCACCTGAAAGAGTTGTTGGAACTCAATCAAAGTCTCTTTACTGTGTATTTCCTTAAGGATGCCCTCAAGAGGATTTGGAAGTGGGAAAATGGGGTCAGACCTGAAAAAAGAAAATACTTGACATAAGGAGAGGTCTGGTGTAAAATAATTGTATGGCAAGAAGACCAAGGGTCTTCTTGCCATCTGTTTGCAACAAACAGTTCAGAAATTGAGGTATCAGTTAAAGAAAATCAATCAGCCTGATCTCATCTTCCAACTACCCTCTAAAAATCCTAACTTTTCTGGGTCTTTCAGTAAAAATTTTTGAATAAAATGCACAGCTTACCTTTAAAAACCCTGCGTAGTATTGGGTTTTGGAAAAATGGCTGGTTCGGAAGCGATTTGAATTTCTTTCTTGACAAAGTATCATTTTTTGACTATAATAGAATTGGGTCAAATGACCCCTACTGGTGCAGATTATGATATATTTTTAAATGACAGGGAGGGGTCATGGACCAGATGGCGACAGAACGGGTCTGCTTGAAGAGACCCGAACAGGCACTCTACAGAGAGCTTCAGGATGATTACGGTCTTTCCAAGATTGAGAGCAGGGCTTTGACAGAAAGGGTTCTCGACTGGAGCAGGGAAAATTATAAAGGGGAGAGAGCCTATAATCAGATAGTAAGACAAGTAGTAAGAAGAGGAGAGAAGTCGGGCAAAAGGATAGCAGAATGCAAGTTGGTGTCTGTAGTATTGACATTGGACTGTCCCGAGGATGTGAAGATTGCCGGGGAGCAAGGAATCCAGTACGCGAGAGAGGCGAAGATTTACAGGATAGCATGGGAGGCATTTAACCAGGGCGGAACATTGAGTCAGGAAGACATCTCCGACTTACTTCTTATATCACCAAAGACTGTCAAGAGGGCTTGTATAAGACTCAAGGAGAGAGGGCTTTATCTCCCCACCAGGGGAAACACAGATGATATTGGTCCGGGAATAAGTCACAAGTCAAAGATTATTGAACTCTTAATCAAGGGATACACATATTCAGAGATAGTTGCCCACACGGGACACTGTATAGAAAGCATCAGGAGATATGAAGACGGATTTGTAAAGACCGTCTATTACCATATTCAGAAGAAACCACTCAATACCATAAGGATACTTACAAATCTATCGGAGAGGGTAATAGGTGAGTACATAGCTCTTTACCATAGGTATGATACCGATGAGTATCGCTCTTCTCTAACAGGAATGCTAACAAGGTTTCATAGATTTATGACCGAGGGGGAAAAAAACAGGGGGAGCAATGATAAATAATTGCCACAATAATATTGCCCAGCAATATGAACCGGTAAAGAAGCAGACCTATCATACTCGCCTCAAGCAGCTACTGAAGGAGGAACTGAACATTTATGGTAAACCGAAGGTGTTGGACTTATTGGCAGAAGAGATAGAGAGACTTAACGAAGAGAACTATCCAAAGAATGAGTACATGCGTCCTGGTCAGGTGAGGGTGATAGTGCCCAGTCTACGCGACAGGCCCTCATTTGGACAAAGGATAGAGGACACAGAACTTGTAACAGTAACGCTTGATGTTTTTACACGAGAAGATATAGAGAGCTACGCCAGGGGAGAAGATCGAAATAAGATTCAGCAGGAGAGATTGGCCAGGATAGCCAATCAGGCAAAGACACAGGGTGGACTCCTCTCCCAACCAATGGCGGGTCTCTTATTGGGTATAAAGCAGGGTCGTGTATCCGGATATGCTATCGGATATCAAAAGAGGACGGGAAAGGTTATTCCCTTAAGGGGTGTGGTTCATGATATAGGTAGAAGCACTACGCACAAGGAATGGATAATCAATTTGTATCAGAGGGGTTATACAGAGGCGGAAATAGTATGGATTACCGGACATACGATTCAAAGCATAGGGAAGTATCTCAAGAGATATAAGCAAATGGAGGTGTTGATAGAGGAGATCGGAGAGATTCCCACTATTGACAAGGCTGCGAGGTTATTAAATATAAGTAAATGGTCTGCAAGGGAATATCTCATACTCTATTGCAGATACCACAACGTTGTTAAGCAAAAGGGTAAGTTCTTCATAAGGCTCCCTACTGTATACGAGCAACATTCTTGTAATCAAGGAAGGCCTGTTCGTATCAGCAAGGTCGCCAGTAGCGTGATGAGAGAGTTACTATAAAGAGCAAATTCTCTTGACATTTATAAAAGGGTATGCTATAATAAAAAGCGAACGTTTTTTGTCACACAGTAGAAAAAAACTAATATAGGACGGCAATTGACCCAGTATGGGTCAAATGACCCTATATGTCTATAACAAGAATAGATAAAAACTCTTAAAGATTTTATAGTGACCAATGACTAAGTGATAGGTAGAATATTATGAATAAATGCTTTGTGATAATAAATCCCGTCTCTGGTTGTGGAAGAGGAAAAAAGGACTGGCGGGAGATTTCTGATTTACTTAAAAATACCGGGATACATTTCGAGCCTATTTTTACGAAATATAGATGCCACGCTACCGAATTAGCAACAGAGGCCATTGAAAAAGGATGGAGACATATTATAAGCGTAGGTGGGGATGGAACCATAAATGAGGTAGTAAATGGGATATTCGCTCAGGATTATGTTCCTACAACAGAAGTGACACTCGCTATGATACCTACCGGTGAGGGGAAAGATCTGGGAAGGACAATTGGTATACCCTCTGATTACAGGGATGCCATAAATGCTATAAAAAATGGTACGACCTTCGTTCAGGATGCTGGTCTTGTAAGATATTACGATGGAAATACACAGAAGAAAAGATATTTTGTTAATATAGCTGGAATGGGATATGATGCTTTTGTAGCGAAAAGAACAAACTATATGAAAGAGCACGGTCATGATGGGGTTGTGCCTTATTTATCTAGTCTGTTTATGTGCCTTTTAAGATATAAATATACAAATGTAAAGTTCAAAATCGATGAATTAGAATTGAAAGATACAATTTTCAGTCTGAATGTTGGTATATGTAAGTATAATGGCGGTGGTATGATGCAAGTACCAGAAGCTATCCCAGACGATGGGTTACTTGATGTAACTGTAATAAAAAAACTGGGAAAGTTAGAGGTAATAAAAAACGCGAAGAATCTATATGACGGATCCTTTGTCCGTCACCCAATGGTTCAGACATTCAGGGGAAAGACAATCTCAATAGAATCAGAACCAGAAATTTATCTTGAAGTTGATGGAGAATCATTGGGTCATTCACCGTTTCAATTTGGGATTATTGCAAGAAGTGTAAAAATCGTTGTTGCAAAGTAATCACAGCATCCCCCCCACTTTTTAGGTCATTAGGTCATTGGGTAATTAGGTAATTGGGTAGCTAATCTCTTAATAACTTAATAACCTAATAACTTAATAACTTTAATATATCTGCGTTAAAAAATAAAAAGTCAGAATGTAGGCACGGTTTTAAACCGTGCAAAATTGTAGGCACGATTTCAAATCGTGCTAGCACAAATTAAATTTGTGCCTACAACATTACAATCTGTGTTCATCCCTGCCTGCGGCAGGCAGGTGTGGTTAATGCATACTCTGGAATAATAAGGGGGGTCAGAATGATAAGAGATTTAATACTGAAAAATCGAAGTTATCGGCGATTTTACCAGGAAGTCTCAATAGAACTTGAGACACTGAGAGAACTTGTTGACCTTGCAAGGCTCTCTGCATCAGCGGGTAATGTCCAACCACTAAAGTACATCCTTTCCTGTAACCCCAAAAAGAATGCCTTGATATTCCCTCACCTTGCCTGGGCTGGTTACCTCAAAGATTGGCCTGGTCCGTGTGAGGGTGAAAGACCATCAGCATATATTATCATTCTTGGAGATACAGAGATAAGTCAGTCGTTTGGTTGCGACCATGGTATAGTGGCTCAAAGCATCCTTCTTGGAGCAACAGAAAAGGGTTTAGGTGGCTGTATGATTGGTTCGATACAGAGAGAAGGGCTCCGCGAGGCTCTCAGGATACCATCGCGCTATGAGATACTCCTCATTCTGGCCCTCGGTAGGCCCAGAGAAACTGTGATAATCGAGACGGTCGGGCCCACTGGTGATATCAAGTATTGGCGGGATAGTAAAGGTATACACCATGTTCCAAAGCGAGCATTAGACGATATCATCATTGACGAGTTTTAAAAAGCTTTGCCCACGAAGTACACGAAATACACGAAACAAATCTTTATTCTATTAACGAATATCGTTAAGCTTGTAGGCACGGTTTCAAACCGTGCAAATCTACCTATCGGTAGAGAGGTAATAGCACAAATTAAATTTGTGCCTACAATTTTAATAACTCAACAACTTAACATATCAGTGTAAATCAGCGTTAATCAGTGTCAAAAAAATGTGCTTGGGTTTTCACAATAACAATTTATTAGAAAGGAGGGTGTATGTTTGAAATATTAAAATCAATTATCTCAAGGATGAATCCCGATTATGCAGACATTCGTTACGAAACAAAAAAGGAGACGAAAATTACCTTCAACGGTAAAGAATTAAACCAGATCGGTTCTAATACGACCGATGGCTATGTGTTAAGGGTTCTCAAGAACGGCGGATTTTCTTCTATAGCCTTTACAAAAGAGGCTGATGCCGAAAAGGCAATAAAGAGCGTTCTGGAAAATGCCCGACTTATATCTAAAAATATCAAAAAACCTGTTGAGTTTGTAAAAACCGAAATAATTGAAGATAAATTTCTGCCAGAGCTAAAAGAGGACCCTCGTAAAATTTCAATTGATGAAAGACTTGAACTAACTGGGAAATACAACAGCATACCCCTGAAACACAAAGGCATCAGTACCACTAACATTCAGTATCTGGAAGTGATACGGGAAAAG
>DAOUSS010000224.1 GCA_030627085.1 Candidatus Stahliibacteriota bacterium
AAATTCGTGCAATTTGTTAACCTGCCCTGTTAGATATGGAGTTATCTAACAGGGTAAATGATATTCGTGTTTTATACTTTCTATGCAATCAAGAAAAAACGCTATCTCACAACATCCCCCATCTTTTTACCGTGCCTGTAGGGTCTTTTTCTGTTCTTCTCCATCTTCTTTCCTATTTCTCTTTCTATATCAATATTAAGCGTTCCACAAATATCAAAAAGTCTTATAAATGTATCTGCTATCTCCTCATTAAATCCTTCCCCGTCGTCATTTCTGTAACATTCTGCTGCCTCTGATACTTCTGATACAACGAGCATCAATTTCTCAAGCATATTATCCCAGGTCGTGACAAAACCTTTTTCTTTCCTCCATTTTGCTATTTCTTTTGCGAGCTCGTTTATACTCATAATTCCCCCATCTCTTAAGACTAAAGACATAAGACCATAGACCGAAGACCAACTACAAATTACAATACTTCATAGCAGTATTCCAATCCACATTTCACACCCCACATTTCACATTTAACATTTCACATTTAACATTTCATTTCACCTCCCTTATCACTTTCTTCTCAATATATAGAAGATATGCAACAATCTCTCTTTCGGGGAAGACTTTCATCATTCCTTCTTTATATGACCTAAGTTGTCTCGTATCCTCGTCCTTCTCTTCTCCTGTCTTATAATCAATAATGGTTACCCTCCTGGGTTCAATCATAAGACGGTCAATCTTGATTGATATATCTTTTTTCCCCTTCTCATAGTAAATCGGCACCTCTACCTTTAGCTTGATATCCCTTGTATCTTTTTTGAAAACAAACTGAAAGTCAGGAAAACTAAGTGTATCGTATATAACTCCTCTTACCTTCTCTTCAATCAGCTCTTCATCCTCTGGTTTCCTGACATAAACAGATTTTATATATTCTAATAGTCTTGAGGTCAATTCCTCAATGTTTTTCCCATCAATCCATTCCACTTTTGAGAGAGCATTATGGACAATATTCCCAAATTCTATTTTCCCTCGCCTTTCTGCGGTTACAATTTCAACATCCCTCTCTGTGGGAGAATAGAGCTCTCTCTCTTCTCTAACAAAATGAACTCTTTCCCCTTTTCTCTCTTCTCTCTTCTCTCTTCTCTTCTCCCTCTTCTCTCTTCTCTCTTCTCTCTTTTCTATTTCTCCAGCTTTATATGGACATCCGATCTGTTCTTTAATAAAATCAAACCAGACCGAACTGGTTTCACGGTCAAATCCAAGTATGTATATCCCCTCTATCGCCCTTGTAAGGGCAACATAGAGTACCTTTTTTTCATCCTCCATAACCCTCTTCACGCTCGGTTTAACAATCTCCGGGAATAATTTGCCAACACTTGCCCAGTATACCTTGTCGGGTTCTATGTCTCCTTCTCTGTAGTGATATAGAAGGTGTTTATTTTCTTCCTGTAGTTGCCATACAGTATCAGGAATAATCACGACAGGGAACTCCAGTCCTTTTGCCTTGTGAACTGTGAGAATCCTTATACCTTCGTCTTCTGTCTCTTCAACCTCTATATTCTCGCCCGCAATTTCTATCCAATCTATAAATGAACTTAAGGTGCCTGATTTCTCTTTTGTATAGGAAAATGCAGCCTCAAGTAACGAAGCAAGAGAACCTGTTACAGGTAGATTTAGTTCATCACAGATTCTATACAGTATATCATATGGACTAAAAAAGCCCACCATAGAAAGTAATTTCTTCAACTTTTTTGATACATTCCAATCTGAATGCTCGTCTATAAATGAGAGATAAAGAGATTTATTACCCTTTGCCCTGTCTTTTATTCCTTTGATAGTATTTTCCTTTATTCTAAAAAAAGGGGAGAGTAACACCTGAGAGAGAGAGAAGTCATCTTCAGGACACTCAAGAAATCTCAAGAGATTTATTACTGTCTTTGTGTCACTCCTGGAGAGGATACTTGCCTTTGACTCACTAATACAGGGTATACCCTCACTTTCAAGCAAATCAGTCATCGCAACGCCATATTTGTTTCCTCTGACAAGTATTGCGAGATCATTGTAAACATAACCGGCATCTTTCAACTCCCTGACAATCTCAACTGTTCTTTTTCTAACCTTCTCTCTGCCTTCCTCGGATTTAAAAGATCCAATGCTCTCAAAACGAATCCATCCACCTGTATTCTCCTTCTCAGACCTGTCGTTTCTATCAAATAGTTTGTTGACAAAATCTACTATTGCATCCTTGCTCCTGTAATTAATGTCAAGGGTGTTTTCGATAATTTTGCCTTCATATTCTCTCTTAACAAAATCAAAAAGTTTTGCTTCTCCCCCACGCCAACGAAAGACTGCCTGATTTGGGTCTCCCACATAGAAGAGGGTTTTCTCTTCTGATCCGTAGGATGTAATTTCTTCTACAAGCGGTCTTAAAACCTCCCATTGTCTAACACTTGTATCCTGAAACTCATCAACCATAAGATGATCAATTTTTGCCCCTATCTTAAAGTACAGATAATCTATTCCACTCTTCAATGCCTTCTCGGTAAGTTTCTCAATATCATCAAATGTAATGAAATTTCGCTTGAGTTTCTCTCCCTGCAATATTCTGTCAATCTCATAAATAGGTTTCATATGTATATACAGTTCTTTATCAGAGAGGGAACTAAGAAGCGACTTGAGGTTTTTCATCAAACAATTCATAATTTCATCAAATTGCGATCGTTTATCGAAAAGTTTATCTATAAATCCTTTGAAATAATTTTTGGAAAGAAAATTACCTTTAACCAACTCTTCTCCTGCTTTCAGCCAGTCTTTATTCTTTACAAGACTTTTAAGTTTCTTAATAAACTTTCCCATATTTGCATTCATGCTACCCTTCGCAGTGTAGGTATACTCCTTGTTCTCGTTCATAAACAATAGAAATCTATCTATCGTCTCTTTGAATTCCACCTCTCTTCTTCCAAGATTTTCCTCTATTTCATC
>DAOUSS010000329.1 GCA_030627085.1 Candidatus Stahliibacteriota bacterium
CGCAAATTGGATTATCGGCATCAGGAGATGCCTCCCACAAATAAATCTTGCAATCTGCCTAAAAAACATAATGGGGATTGAATCTGTATACTACTGTTTTCAACCAGCTAGTGTCAAAACTTTTATAGTTGCTTTAAAATTAATAGAGAAAGATTTGTGTAATTTGTTCCATTTGTGTGCATTTGTGGTATAATTTCCTGCAGAAAAAATAAACACGAATTACACGAAAAACGCAAAAAATCATCCAGGGGAGAGAGAGCCCCCTTTCTCCTTGTTTTTATTAGGTAGGGGATAAGAAGAGAGAGAGGGAGAATAGGGAGAAATCTGGGATAAAAAAACTTGACATATTATAAAAATTGTGATATACTTATGATGATGATTAGAATAGGTATAGATGCAATGGGTGGGGATAATGCCCCCGGAGTTATGTTTGATGCTGTGTCTGAACTTGTAGGTACAGTGGACGATGTCCAATTTGTACTTATAGGGAAAAAGGACATATTAGAGGACAAATTGTCAGAGGTAGTAGAGATTGTTGATGCGCCGGAGGTGATTGAAGCAGATGAACTTCCATCTATTGCCTTCAGAAGCAAGAAAAAGTCGTCCATTGCTATTGGGGTTGAGTTGCAGAAAAAGGGCGAAATAGATGCCTTTATCAGCGCTGGCAATACAGGTGCTTTTGTTGCGTTTGCTACTCTTGGACTTGGAAGACTGAAAAATGTAAAAAAAGTGGGACTTGCGACCTTCTTTCCCACAAAAGATAGAAGGTTTTTGGTTATTGATGTTGGAGCTAATACAGATGCAAAACCAGAACATCTCTTGCAGTATGGTATTATGGGAAGTATATATACTGAAGAGGTAATGAAGGTAAAATCACCAAGAATTGGGATACTCTCCATTGGTGAAGAGGAGATAAAAGGTAGTAATATAATAAAAGAGGCAAGGGAACTTTTGAAATCTGCAGATATCAATTTTGTAGGAAATATAGAAGGTCATATGGTACTTAGAGATGTATGCGATGTCCTCGTGTGCGACGGATTTATTGGGAATTCCCTTTTGAAATTTGGCGAAGGTGTAGTAACCCTCATTATGGAATTGCTAAAAGAAGGTATAAGTAATTCCCTAAAGGCAAAGTTAGGTGGATTGCTCATGCGAGATACGCTATATAGGATAGTGAAAAGAATGAATTACGATGAGATTGGAGGAGCAATAATTCTGGGAGTTAAGGGTATAGATATTGTATGTCATGGTAGATCAGGTAAACAGGCAATAAAGAACGCCCTTCAGCTTGCGATAGAATGCAAAAGGCGTGATATAAACCATATCATTGAACAGAAATTGAGAGGTATATAGTAAGATTTTCAAATGACCAATGACTAATGACCAATGACCCCGATGAAAAATAGCTCACAGGTTCGCATTTCATCCTGTACACTAACGCTATAGGGCAAGCAGGGGTAAACCAAAATAATGGTACTGTCAAAAATAATATGAAAGGATATGAAAGAAACCACAGAGGTCATTCACCCCGTTAGATGTTTACTATCTAACGGGGCAGGGAGTAAAAATTAATTCTCTGTGTTCTCCAAAAGAAAAAAA
>DAOUSS010000272.1 GCA_030627085.1 Candidatus Stahliibacteriota bacterium
ATCTACCACAATGCATTAGAGATTACTTTTGAGCAAGAGGGCTTACAATATCAGACGGAAAAAGAAGTTAAAGTTTTCTTTCAAGGTAAGTATGTTGGTAATTTCAGACTAGACCTAATTGTGGAGAAGAAAATAATAGTAGAAATCAAAGCATTGGCAGGCAATATTCCATCTGTTTTTGAGGCACAGGTAATTTCTTACTTAAGGGCATCTGGCTTTCGTATTGGTTTATTGGTTAATTTTGGCAATAAGAGTTGTCAGGTAAAAAGAATAGCGGTTTAAATCTGTGTAATCTTTTCAAAAATCGGTGTAATCAAATATATTGTATATTATACCAAGGGGGCAAAATGAAAGGTATGGAACTCACTTTTTATGACTATCTCCGGATAGCGAGGAGGAGAGTTAAGATTATCATACTCTGTCTTGTTGCTGTCGTTGCCGCTACCGTTGTATATACGAACAGACAGGTGCTTGTATATAGGGCAAGCGCAAGGGTTAAGATAGAGGCAAGCACCACATTGGAGTCACTCCTCACCGGGATCTTTATGTACAGCCCAGGTGATATTATGGCTACAGAGGAAAATATGATAAAGTCGAGGTTGGTTATGGAGGAATCCGCGAGAAAGCTGGGTATGATAATTGAGGAGAGCACAAAGGAGGAGATAGAGAAAGCAGTTTTAACACTCCAGGGTAGGGTCTCTACTGAAAGGGTGAAAACCGCCAATATAATAGAGATAAGCGTTGCATCCACTAATAGGTTCAGGGCAGCAGAGATTGCCAATACAGTAGCCCGTGTATACAGAGAACAGAGTATTATCCAGACGAATAGACAGGTTATAGAGACACGCAAATTTATTGAAGAACAACTTGAGGTTGCCAGAAACCGTCTCCAGGAGGCAGAAGAGGCACTCAGCAGTTTTAATAAAGCAAGAAGGGCCGTTCCTACAAGGGACCATATCCTCTCCAGATTATTGGATTCGGAGGCTGAACTTTCAAAACTTGAAGGGAGATATACGGATGACTATCCAAAAATAAAAGAGTTGAAGACACGAATAAAGCATCTCAGGCAGGCGATTGGCAATTACAAACTTGACGAGATAGAACTCGCCAGATTGGAACGAGAGGTGACGCTTGCATCTGACGCATACACTCTTTTGAGTAAGAAATACAGAGAGGCACTCATCGCAGAGGCAGGAAGGATAGAGCCCGTCACCATAATTGACCCGGCAGTGGTACCTTTTGGTCCGATAAATCCCCACAGAACAACGAATATTGTGCTGGGTATAATAATGGGCCTCCTCGTGGGATTTGTCTTTGCATTTATTGCCGAAAACTTAGATACTTCAATAGGCACCATTGAAGAGATAGAAGAACTTATAAATGTCCCTGTCCTGGGAGTGATTCCACATATTGACATCAGGAAGGAAGAGAAGGGGGCGAAAGAGGATGAAATCGCGAAATTACGCTCCGGGCTTCTCACCCACTTCCAGCCACGATCGTCTTTTGCCGAAGCATACAGGATTATGGAGACCAATATAGAATTCACCAGGCTGGAGAAGGGGGCGAAGACCATATTCTTCACCAGCACATCTCACCAGGAGGGAAAGAGCACCATTTCTGCCAACTACGCCATATCTCTGGCACAAGCAGGAAAGAAGACCATGCTTGTGGAATCTGATCTTCGTAGACCAATCCATCATCGGCTATTCGGGGTAAAGAAAGAGCCGGGTCTCACGGATGTTATTTTGCAAAGGGCAAGTCTTGAAGATGTAATAAAGGGCGTGAGTGATTTCGTTGTAGGAGAATGGGGAATAGAATCTGCAACCCAGACACCCGGGCTGGAAAATCTATCTCTCATAACATCGGGTCAACTGTCCCCAAACTTACTTGGAATAATCGCTTCAGGGGAAATGGCCAAACTTATAAATGAACTGAAGGAGAAATTCGATGTCGTGGTCTTTGATACTCCTCCCATACTTCCTCTCTCTGATACCCCTATTTTGGGTTCCAGGTTAGATGCTGCAGTTATAGTGTATCGTGTGGGTATTGTGCCAAGACGGGCGCTCAGACGGGCAAGATTTCAATTAGAACATGCCGGTATAAATATCCTTGGCGTGGTCTTAAATGATATAAAACCCTATGAGATGGCCCCGGAGACAGGCTATTATTATAAATATAAGTACTACGGACAAGAGCCAGAGAAGAAAAAGAGAAGATTCTTCAGGAGATAATTATGGTTAGGGGCAGATTTATACTCCTCCTTGTCATCATCCTCTTTGTATCCCTCTTTGTGGGAAGGTTTATACCAGGAATCTCTCCAAAACTATCCCTCTTCCTCAGCCTGGGGCTTGCCATTGCCATCGTCACATTTGTAAAGCCAGATATAGGGCTTATGCTCCTCATCTTCAGCAT
>DAOUSS010000302.1 GCA_030627085.1 Candidatus Stahliibacteriota bacterium
AAAACTCTTCATCGGGCAATACAAAGCATACTGATCCAGTCATTTTCCGATTTCGAGCTCATCGTGGTGGATGATGGGTCTACAGAGGATGTGAAGGGAACAATAGAAGCCTACTACAAAAAGTATAAAGATGTCCCCATTTTAAGAGCCTATACAACACCCGATCCAAATGACTGGGGTAATGTCTATGTGAATAAGGGGAACGGTTATTGTAAAGGAATTGAATTTTTCTTACAGAAAAAAGTAAAGGAAAACTTATGGGGGACCTTAAGCTATTCGTATTCAATTGCTAGAATGAAAGATCCCCGTTATCCCGAAAAGGAGTACTCGTGGAATTTCGATTTCCGCAATGTGTTCACTCTCATAGTCGGTTACAGAAAGGAGTTTCAAGACCTACCGTGGTATAACGAAATGAAACGCAAGTGGTGGTATAATATCCTCGCTTTTATACCGATTGCGCCCGCCGATGTAAGTGAGTATTCATTCAGATATAGATATATAGGTGGCAAACCTTACACTCCTTTAACCTACCACCCCGAGTGGCAAAAATGGACTCTCGACGAGGAACAACCGATAAATTCAGAGCGAATGCCTCCTTATATGAGATTTGACCTACATCTTGAGCAGAGATGGTTTCTGGGAAGCTGGAGTATGGGAAGTTATTTTGAAATAGAGAACCTATTTAATACACCAAACATCTGGGATTATCAATATAACGGCGATGGAACAAAAGAGACAGTCTATCAATTCGGGAGAATGATTATCGGTGGAATGCTAATTGAGTTTTAATGAATAGCAAAGGGATCTTCTCCCTTTCTCCTTCATTCATAACAATGAGAGGTGGGGGAGAGGGAATTGAAAGTAGTATAGTTTTATGAAAAGGTATTGTTTTAAAACTGCCTTTGGTGAGGTAATATATTATCCATCAAGAGTGTGGTCAAGCACTATTGCCATCAAAGGCGAGAAGTATATCCTTATAGACCCGCAATATTATCTTCTCAAAGATACTGCCAGACCGGATGAAATCTGGTTGACCCATACTCATCCCGACCACCTTCTTTCTATAAATAAATTTGAAGGAGTTCCTGTTTATGCCCATCCTGAGGGCTTGGAGATACTGCTTTCCCCTTTTCCTGATAGGGCATCTACGAAAAGAGAAATAGCCTCTGCAATAAATGTGGTAGAGAACTTCAAAAGCCTTAAAGGATTTAGAAAGACCGTATTAAAACGAATAGTAAAACTGGTCATACGGATGCATTTATTGCCATTTACAAATATAAAAGGGGTGAGAGGGGTGAAACAGGTTTATAAAATGGATGATGGTGAGGAGCGATATGGAATCAGAGTTTTTTACATTCCCGGTCACACCCCTGATAGTCTTTGCTTTTATGTAAAAGAAGGTGGCATCTGCATTACCGGGGACCTTATTATGGGAGGGTCAGGTCCGGCGAACCTTTATACACCCGTTTCTGACCCATACAAGGCATTACAATCGCTTTATCTGCTTCAATCACTAAAACCCAAGATAATTCTTCCCGGTCATGGATATCCCATATATGAAGCAAAAGAAAGGTTAAAGATTGGAATAGAAAGAACTAAGAGGGAAATGGAATGTATAGTTAAAAATTTTGACCCTGCACATCCCTTCTTTACTATATGTCGTATCCAGAGATGTTTATATCCCGGAAGAAAGATGATATCAAGGTTATCAGCCCTTGGCTATTATACCAGATATATGTTGTTTGATAAAGCCTGAATCGTATATAAACATATTCCTCATCTCTCTCTATTCTCCCTTTCTCCTTCATAAGAATCCGTTTAATCCGCTAAATCCACTGATTTTTTCTTGATCACATAAGAAACTATAAAACACGAATATCATTTACCCTGTTAGATAACTCCATATCTAACAGGGCAGGTTAACAAATTGCACGAATTTCTTTTA
>DAOUSS010000203.1 GCA_030627085.1 Candidatus Stahliibacteriota bacterium
ATCTCAAAAATAAAAGAAATTCGTGCAATTTGTTAACCTGCCCTGTTAGATATGGAGTTATCTAACAGGGTAAATGATATTCGTGTTTTATACCTTCTATGCAATCAAGAAAAAAATCGGACGCAAATCCCTGTTATTTTTTTCTTGACATTTTGCAAAATTTATGTTAAACTTATATACGAAATTAGAGAACTAATCAAAAATCTTGATTTTACCCAGAGGAGGTGTTAATGCCCAGGAGAAAAAGACCAGAAAAAAGGGAAATACCACCCGAATATGAATATGGTAGTGTCCTTGCACATAAATTTATTAACTGTCTTATGAAGGATGGTAAAAAAGGACTTGCCCAGAGGATATTTTATGAGACACTCAAAACAATAGAAAAGAAAACGGGCAAACCTGGAATTGATACATTCAATCAAGCCATAGAAAATGTTAAACCAATGGTCGAGGTGAAACCCAGAAGGATTGGTGGTGCTACATATCAAGTACCGATGGAGGTGAGAAAGGAAAGGCGTATATCGCTTGCTATAAGATGGATGTTAGACGCTGCTAAAACAGCTCAAGGTAGACCAATGCACGATAAACTGGCCGATGAAATCATAGCTGCATCTAAGAGGGAAGGAAATGCAATAAAGAAGAAGGAGGATACACATCGTATGGCAGAGGCAAATCGTGTCTTTGCACAGTTTAAATGGTAATCAAAGACTTGCCTGTCTTCTTCGGTCAATTTGTATACTTTATTCTGGTGCTTTAATACACCATAAAGGACTTTCAATACATGGATCGTCTTCCCCGGTGAATGAATTTTAGATTGATAGCAGCTCCTCCAAATGGACCAGGGTGGAGGAACGGATAAAATATGGAGTTTGTACTCGAGGCACGCTCACTACATAAAAGGTACAAAGAGGATTCTGGAGAGCTTGTCGTTCTCAAAGATGTTTCTCTGACAGTCAAAAAGGGTGAAATCGTCGTAATTGTAGGACCATCTGGTTCTGGTAAGTCTACGCTCCTCTATATCCTTGGTGGACTCCTGAGACCTACTGCCGGAGAGGTATTCATTGATGGAGAAAGCCTATTTGACCACAATGGCAAAGAACTCGCAATTATCAGAAATAAAAAAATAGGTTTTATATTTCAATTTCATCACCTCTTGCCAGAATTTACAGCACTTGAGAACGTAGCTATGCCTCTGTGGATAAGAGGTGAGAACAGAATAGAAAGAGCAAAAGAAATCCTTGAGCTGGTATCGATTGCACACAGAAAAAGCCATCTACCATCTCAACTTTCAGGGGGGGAGAGGCAACGTGTCGCAGTAGCAAGGGCACTCGCAAATGACCCGTCTATTGTGCTTGCTGATGAACCATCGGGGAATCTGGATAGAGAACTCTCTCTATCCCTCCATAATTTAATAAGAAAAATTGCTACAGAAACTGAGCGTACATTTGTTATAGTGACACATAAAGAATCTATGAAGGAGATAGCAGATCGTGTATTCAAATTGGCTGACGGCAGGCTTGAGCCTGCTTGAGCCTGTAAGATAAAAGATGAGAAAGCCGTTAATTGCAGGTAACTGGAAGTTAAATAAGGGAGGGAAAGACGCTGTGCAAATCTCCCGCAATATCAAGGAGGGTGTCAGGGATATTAATAATGTTGATGTATTGATATGTCCTCCTTTTACTGCACTTATGGGGGTCTATGAAACCATAAAGGACTCATCGGTAAAACTCGGTGCCCAGAACTGCTTCTATGAAATGAAAGGGGCATATACAGGAGAGATTTCACCACTCTTTCTCATTGACGTGGGATGTGAGTATGTGATCATGGGTCACTCTGAAAGAAGACAGTATTTTGCTGAAACGGAAGATATTATTGGAATGAAACTAAAATCTGCGGTAAGTGTAGGTCTGAACGCGATACTCTGTGCAGGAGAGAAACTGGAAGAAAGGGAAAATGGTAAGGCATTTGATGTCGTAAAAAGACAACTGGAAGGGAGTCTCTCTGACATACCAGAAGATTATATTCAAAAAATAACAATAGCATATGAACCTGTCTGGGCAATTGGCACAGGTAGAACCTGTGAGCCAGATGTAGCGAATAAGATGCATCGGTTTATACGGAACTGGATTGGAGAGAAGTTCGGGAATAAGAGCGCAGAGAAGATAAGAATTCTTTATGGTGGCAGCATCAAGCCCCATAACATCTCCTCCCTTATTGAGAAAGAGGATATAGACGGAGGACTTGTGGGAGGAGCGAGTATAAGTCCAGAGTCGTTTCTTGAAATAATAAGAGCAGCATCAAAGAATAAAGACTGTAATTAGGTCATTAGGTAATTAGGTTATTGGGTACTAGGTCATTGGGTCATCAGGTAATTAAGTAATTGGGTATCTGCATCGTCGGACAATCAATTTTTTAATAACTGAATGACCTAATGACTCAATAACTTTTTTCTTTTAATGTCGGAGGTTTTATGCACACATTTTTGCTTGTTATACATACAGTATGCAGTATTTTATTGCTGATGGTGATACTCCTTCAACCCTCTAAGAGTGGGGGACTCTCAGGTATGTTTGGAGGAGGAGGGACAACATTCTTTGGTGGAAAGGGGGCAGCCCCGTTCCTCACAAAAATTACCATTATACTTGCCGCTGTATTTATCATGACATCTGTGGTGCTCACAACGATGTCAAAAACTCAAGCAAGAACCTCTGCAATAGAAAAAGCCATAGAGAAGGGCGAATTCAGTCCGAGTGGCTGGCCAATACCAAGAACTGGTTCTGTAATAGATACAACAGGACAATAACAACTTTTGATGGGAAATTTCCTTTGCCTGGAGGGAGTATGAACGCTGTTGTTGAAATAGCTGGATTTCAGTATAGGATAAGTAAAAACAAGATCTTGAATGTTCCAAAACTTGATGCTAAAGAGGGCGACGTTGTGCGTATACCTACGGTGCTTGCAATTTCGAATGGCGATGCCGTAAAAATAGGCAAACCCTATGTGGACAATGCGTATGTGGATGTAAAAGTTCTCAAGTTCGGGAAATATCCAAAGATACTTGTCTATAAATACAAAAAAAGAAAAAAGTACAGGAGAATGAAGGGACACCGTCAGGACTATACACAGATAGAGATAGTAGATATAGGAACGAAAAAGAGCAGAAGTAAAAAATCTGCTTCGTAAGTCGTGTTCGTAGTTCGTACAATTTGGCAGACAGAATTGACTGGTAGTTGATAATAATTCATTGCACAATCGCCAATTTTACATTTTGATTTTTGATATGGTCGTGTCAAATAGAATATGAAAGAATATGAAAAACCACAGAGGTCACAGAGTAAATTTAATTCTCTGTGCTCTCCAGACACTGTCTTATATGATTTAACAGGGATTGTAAGAGAACTTAAGAGAAAAGAAATAAAAAAGAA
>DAOUSS010000055.1 GCA_030627085.1 Candidatus Stahliibacteriota bacterium
GTTCAATCTCATTTATTCTGAACAAGTAAAAATCATTCAGCGAGTTTGAGTGCACAGAGAATAAAATAAAAGTGACTTTCTCTGCGAACCGAAGGTCGCCGCAAGGCAACTCTGTGGTTTTATACTTTCCTATACGATCAAGAAAAAAATTAGACGCAGATTAACACAGATTCTCACAGATAGGTATAAATCAAGAAGACGGTAGTAGGGCAAGGCTTCAGCCTTGCATTAAAACAAACCTAAAGCCTGCCGCTAGGCAGGAAGTCTCTGTTAAAGTATACTTTTCTGTACAATCAAGAAAAAAAATAACAGACACTCCATAGATTGCATTCCAAGAAGAGAATTAACTTCTTAACAAGGGTTTTATGAAAAAAATAGGCATTGTAACCAGAGATTGTGCAGGAATAAACGCAGCTATAAGGGCGGTTGTAAGGACTGCTTACTTTTACGATATAGAGGTTGTAGGAATACTTAAAGGTTACGAAGGCTTGATAAATAACAAGATTGTTCCTCTCAGCCGGCGTTCAGTTTCAGGAATAATCAACCAGGGAGGAACAATTCTAAAGACCACCCGCTCAATGAAATTCTTTACAGAAGAAGGTCAGAAAGAAGCAGTTAAGACTATGCAAAACAATGGCATTGAAGGGTTGATTGTGATTGGTGGCAATGGATCATTGAGGGGAGCGCATGAACTTGCTGCCAAACACAACATTCCTGTAGTTGGGGTTCCGGCAACAATTGATAATGATATAAATGGCGTAGAATCAGCCATTGGTGCAGATACAGCAATAAATGTTGCTCTGGATGCTGTAGATAAGATAAGAGATACAGCGCTGAGTCTGGAAAGGATATTTGTAGTGGAAGTAATGGGTCGCGATTGTGGATACATTGCTCTGACAGTCGCATTAGCAGGAGGTTGTGAAGAGGTTTTGCTTCCTGAAAAAGAATTCGATATCAAAAAGATATGTGAGGAAATCACTGAAGGTAATATAAAAGGAAAGATTAGCTGGATAATCATTGTTGCTGAAGGGAGAGCAAGAGCTTCTGATATAGCCAAAGAGATTAATGAGATAACCGGTCTGGAGACAAGAGAGGTTGTTTTAGGACATATTCAGAGAGGAGGCAGAGCCACGGCTTTTGATAGAATCCTGGCTGCGCGTTATGGAAATTTTGCTGTAGAACTTTTAAAAGAAGGGGAAACTGACAAGTGTGTGACGTTGAGCAACAATAAATTAATTACTATTCCCTTGGAAGACGCAATCAAACCTAAGGATATAGAAGTAGAAGATTACTATAGATTGATTAAGGTTCTCACTTGAGCAAGGCTTGATATTTAGTCTGTATATCTCCACTAATCCTTGTTGGCAAACACATTCTCTTACGAATAAAATAATAGAGCTCCTGCATTGAACTTTTTAAATTGACAAAACCAAGGTTTTATTGTATAATTATACAAGGGGAAAAATAATGCCTTACGAATTGATTGACCACACAGCAGATATTGGAATAAAGGTAAATGCCGAAACCCTTGAGGGTCTTTTTACAGATTCTGCTATAGGCATGTTCGAAATTATTGGTCATGTTAACACTGGAGTAGACCAGAAAGTAGAGATATCCCTAAAAAGCAACATACTTGAGGATCTTCTACATGACTGGCTTTCAGAATTACTCTATATATATGAAACAGACAATATAGCATTTTCAAAATTTAAGTTCGGAGGACTTGACGAAACCCATCTCAAAGTAACTGCATATGGAGAGGTGGTAGAACCGGAGAATGCAAAGACGGAGATAAAAGCAGTTACCTACCATAACCTCAAGGTAAAAAAGGACAAAAAAGGATACAGTGTTAAAATTATATTTGATATATAGATTAATCCCTGAGAACATAATTCGTGGTTGTACTTCAGCGTATCAGACGATCAGAATACCAGTAGGAAGAATATCAGGAGATCAGGCAATCCGTGATCGGTCATCGGTGATCAGGAAAAACAAGTGTATCAGACGATCAGAATATCAGTAGGAAGCATAACAGCAAACCAGAATACCAGGTTCTGATACGCTGATAACCTGATACTCTGCCTACTGATTCGCTGATATCCTGATGTGCTTTAGCGTATCAGATAACGCATATTTTAGAATTATTTATGGATACTGATATACTTGTCGTTGGAAGCGGAATAGTGGGACTTTTCTTTGCTCTGAAGATTCCAGATAAATACAAGGTAACTATAATCACAAAGAAAGGGAAAAAAGATGCTAGCACGAATTTTGCCCAGGGAGGAATTGCAGCGGTCTTCAGCAAGGACGATTCCTTTGAACTTCATATACAGGATACTATAAAGGTAGGAGAGGGACTCTCAAACCGAGATAGGGTAGAATTAATGGTAAAAGAAGCTCCCAGGCTTGTCAACGAACTGCGTGATATTGGTGTTGAGTTTACCAGGAATGAAAAAGGTAATTATGATCTTGCTAGAGAGGCAGCCCATTCCAGAAGAAGAATTGTCCATGCAAAAGATTTAACTGGTGAAGCGATAGAAAAGGCTCTAATTGCAAGGATTCTCGAATATAAAAACATAGAAATTATTGAGGATATGGTTGCACTCGACCTTGGTATGCTGGACAATAAATGTGTTGGCATATGGGTACTTAACACCTCCAACAGTGAAATAGAATTTATATCTGCAAGGGTTGTATTGCTTGCAACGGGTGGAGCGGGACAGGTATATCTGCACACAACAAATCCATCTGTATCAACAGGAGATGGCATAGCAATGGCAAAGAGATGTGGCATAAAGGTAGCAAACATGGAATTTGTACAATTCCATCCTACATCCTTCTGGATGGAGTATCCTGTTGAAAGAGCATTTCTTATATCGGAAGCAGTCAGAGGGGAAGGCGCTGTATTAACATTAAAAAACGGCAAATCTTTTATGAAAAAATACCACTCGATGGGCTCTCTTGCACCAAGGGATGTTGTTGCCCGTGCTATAGCGAAAGAACTAAAAAAGACAGGGGATAAATATGTCTACTTGGACCTTTCCAGGATTCCCAGCCAACGAATAAGGAACAGATTCCCAAATATATATGACACCTGCCTCTCCTACGGTATAGATATCACTAAAGAGCCAATCCCCTGCGTTCCTGCTGCTCATTATCTGTGTGGAGGGATTCTAACTGACGAGAATGGATTCACAGGAGTTGACAGACTTTATGCAGCAGGAGAAACCACATGCGTAGGGGTGCATGGTGCAAATCGTCTTGCCTCAAACTCGCTCCTTGAAAGTGTGGTATTTTCCGAAAGGGCAGCATATCATGCTATTTCAAGTATATCCGGAGAACGGCATCGCCTGATAGATTATACTACAGGGACGGAGGTAATTCCACACGAGAAGATAGAAACAATGAAATACACGATAAAGAAGGTCATGTGGAATAATCTTGGAGTAATAAGAAGGATAGATGAAGTGATGGACGCTGAAAGAAAGGTTTCTTCCTTAGCAAAACAAATCTCTTTATGGGAGAAAAAAACAAAACCTAACATAGAGTTCTCAAACCTGCGAAATATGGTGCTTGTTGCAAGGCTTATCATCTCCTGTGCATTACAAAGAAAAGAATCAAGGGGTCTGCACTGGGTAGAGGATTATCCCTATAAAAATCCAAATTACGAGAGGGATACCATAATCTAATGACAATTGACAATTTACAATTGACAATTGATAATTGATAAGGGGGGTCTTATGGAGAAAAATATATCTCTAAAAGAAGTCACAATTACACCTACAGCAAGGGAACGGATAGAGAAAAAGATAGATAAACTGGAAAAATTTTTTGATAACATAATATCAGTAAATGTTCTGCTGGAAAAAGATAATACCCGATATATTGCAGAAATCAGAACGCATCTTGGACATAAAACTATAACGGCCAAAAAGGAAGCCTATAACCTCTCTGCTGCAATTGATAATGTGTATAAGAAGATAAAAAGAGAAATATCAGAATATAAAACCAGAATAAGAAAAAAATGAATATAAAAGACCTCACTCAAATAGAAGGACTCTCTTTTGATATCATCGCCGGAAAATCAGGGATAGATAATAAGATAAAAAACGAGATAGTATACTTCCCTGAACTTCTTATAACCGGGTTTGATGTTAATAGTGGGAAAGATAGCATACAAATTATCTCCTGTGATGCGTTAAACTATGCAAAAGAAAATCCAGACCTTCTGAAAAACTTAACTAAAACCAGCCCGCCCTGTATAATCATTCCTTACGATGTTTCTCCGCCAGATAGTCTTATACAGATCTGTAATGAAAACAAGATACCTCTTCTCGTTACTAATTTGTCTCTTTTTGACACAAGAAATAAAATAGAGTATCGGTTAGAACGAGAATTTGCACCATCTGTTCTTGTTCATGGCACGCTTATAGATGTGTATGGTATGGGTGTTCTATTACAGGGAACAAGCGGTATAGGGAAAACAGAATGTGCACTAGATCTCGTGTTCAGAGGACATCGACTTGTAGCAGATGATGTGGTGAAGATAATTAAGAGAAAGGATGGAAAGTTGGAAGGTGAAGGAATTGAGAAAAACGAAAAACTAAAGCATCATATTGAAATAAGGGGAATAGGTATACTGGATCTGCGAAGTATATTTGGTATACGGGGAGTGAGGAGAAGGAAGGGTATAGAACTGGTAGTAAGCCTATACGAAGCACGCTGTAAAACTCCTGCTGAAATCACAGGGATAGAGAGCAAGACCTGTAAAATTCTGGATGTGGAACTTACTGAGGTGCCCATTCCTCTTGTTCCCGGAAAAAATATTTCAGCATTGATTGAAGTAATTGCACTTAATAAAGTACTCAAACTCAGTGGCATTAACTCTGCAGTGAAATTCAATGAAGAACTTATACGGGTGATGAAAAGCCATAGAAGAAAAGATAAAAAAAATAAAAAATGAGCAAGGTGGTAATTATAATGGGGTCACGGGCTGACCTGTTACACACCAAGAAGGTATCCGCTGTTCTCAAGGAATTTGGTGTTGACTGCGTGTTGAGAATTGCATCTGCACATAAAACTCCTCTTAAGGTACTGGAAATTATTAAAGAATATGAGCCAGAAAGAGTGGTATTTATTACAGTGGCTGGAAGAAGCAATGCCTTGAGTGGTTTTGTGGACGCCAACACCACAAAACCTGTCATTGCTACTCCTCCTAATAACAGCGAATTTACGAGAGTGGACATCTTTTCAAGTTTGAGAATGCCGTCAGGGGTCTGCCCAATGGTTGTGCTGGAAGCCGGTGAAGCAGCACTTGCCGCCATTAAAATTCTTGCTATCGGGGACGAAAATTTAGCAAGAAGAATAAAGGAATACCAACAGAAAAAACAAGAAGATATAGAAAAACATGACAGTGAGGTGATGCAAAATGGGTAGTGTGAAAGATTTAATAGTTCTGAAAAAGCCCGATAACAACAACTCAGGAATCGGGCGTTTTATATTCTCTGACAGATATTCAGTATTTGATTGGGGTGAGATGCCAAATCATATAAAGGATAAGGGAAAGGCTCTCTGTGTGACGGGCGCTTATTTCTTTGAGAGACTTGAAGAGATAGGCATAAAAACCCACTATCTCGGGGTAGTAGAAAACGAAAAGTCAAAACATCTATCCCAACTTAATAAACCTTCAAACTGCATGGAGTTTAAGCTGTTTCGTGTAATAATCCCTCAACAGAAAAATGATTCTTATGATTATTCAATTTATAGAAAGGAAAGGACTAATTTTCTTATACCCCTTGAAGTGATATATCGTAATTCACTTCCAGAGGGCGCCAATCTCCTAAAAAGACTGAAGGACGGCAAATTAAAACTGAAGGATATTGGATTTGAGAGGATACCTCTACCCGGAGAAAAACTGAAGACTCCGCTGCTTGATGTATCAACAAAACTGGAATCAACAGATAGATACATAACATGGAAAGAGGCAGAAAAACTAACAGGATCTACCAAGAGCGAAATGGAAGAGATAAAAAGAATAACCTTATCAATCAATGAACTTATAACAGAAGAGGTTAAAAGGATAGGTCTGTTCAATGAGGACGGCAAGGTGGAATTTGGGTTTGATGAATTTAGAGATATTGTACTTGTAGATGTGCTCGGCACACCTGATGAATGCAGATTTACTTTTGAGGGTATACCTATGTGTAAGGAGATAGCGAGAATATTTTATAGGAAAACATCCTGGTATAAGGAGGTAGAAGAGGCAAAAAAGAGGAATAAAGTGAATTGGAAAAAAACTGTAGCTACTCTCCCACCCTCTTTGTCATATCGGCTCGCTGAATTAATTTCTATGGTCTACAAGGACATTGCCAACGAAATCACCCAGAGAATCTGGTTTAGAGATACCCCTCCGTTGAAGGAGATAATGTATGAGATTAAGGATTTTATTTCCTGATAAAAGCAAGCCTGACGCTTGCTGGTAGGATTACATTCTCATTCTACTTCAGGGTTTTATGATAGGTTAAGGTCTGAAGGCATCTTCAATATGAGCTATCTCTTCTTTTCCATTTCTTTGAATGATACTTACTATATCAAACCTCACGTCACACTTTCCAAGAAGTTTCTTCTCATACAACCATCGCTTAGCATTCCTTGCAATGCGTCTTCTTTTTCTCTCATCAACTGCCTCAAACGGCTCCCCAAATAGATCTGTTTTTCTTCTCTTAACTTCAACAAAGACCACCGTGCCTTTTTTTTCACAGACAATGTCTACCTCTCCACCTTTTCTCCTATAATTTCTGTCAAGGATACAATAACCTTTATTCCTGAGAAACCCACTTGCCTTCTCTTCCCCACCTATACCAAACTGCCTTCTGGTATCCATGTTTTTTACGTCTCCTTGACCTTCATTGCACTTTTGCCCTTTCTCCCCCGCAGGTAATAGAGTTTTGCCCTTCTCACCTTGCCTCGTTTTACCACCTGAATCTTTTGTATATTTGGCGAATGCAACGGAAATATACGTTCTATACCTATCCCGTACGAAACCCTTCTCACTGTAAATGTCTTGCCTACCCCAGTTCCTCTCTCTTTTATCACAATACCCTCAAATCTCTGGGTTCTCTCTTTGTCACCTTCTTTTATCTTTATGTATATCCTTATCTTATCGCCCACAGTGAAATCCTGTATCTCTTCCATAGAACCTCCTCTTCCTTCTCTTTTCTACCCGCCACTTACGTATCGCCTCATGATTTCCAGACAACAGGGCATCAGGAACCCTCATGCCTTCGAAATCTGCAGGTCTTGTATAATATGGCGCATCCAGACTATCCGAATAAAACGAATCGCCTTTTGCTGATTCCAGGTCACCAATTACTCCAGGAATAAGTCTCACTACCGCGTCCAGCATAACAAGTGATGGAATTTCACCACCAGAAAGGACATACTCCCCGATGGATATCTCGTCTTGTATGAGATAATCTCTTACTCTCTCATCAACACCCTTATAATGTCCACATATCAATATGATATGGGGAAGTGTGGACAACTCTTTTGCTATCTCTTGGTTAAAAATCCTCCCCTGAGGGGAGAGAAGAACAACTCGCGATTGGGGTGTAAGAACCTTTCTAACTCCATAGAATATAGGCTCGGGTTTCAATATCATCCCCGGTCCGCCACCATAAGGATAATCATCTACTCTATGATGAGGATCGGGAGAAAAATCCCTAAGGTCCCATACATATAACTCTAATAACCCTTTCTCCTGAGCACGCTTTATGTTACCTTTCGAAATAGCGCCAGAGAAAATCTCCTTTGCTACTGTAAAGATATCTACACGCATCATTCAAGTATCTCGAGCACAGCGCGCTTCCCTGCCTTCATAGATGCGGCAGTAATTATCGTTCTCATAGCTCTTGCAGTCTTCCCATCCTTCCCTATCACCTTCCCAAGTTCGGATTTATCTACCCTGAGTTCATATACGACGGTACGCTCACCATCGATCTGGGATACGCTGACCTTATCGGGCTGGTCAACCAGCTCCTTTGCCATCATCTCTATCAGGTCCTTCAGACTCATATGTCCTCCTTTCCCAGCTCTTCATCAACCGGGCTACTGTTTCAGTGGGTTTAGCACCTCTCTCAATCCAGTAGGATGCGCGCTCTAGAGAGAGCCTTGTCTCCTCCTTCCTCAGGGGATTATATATACCTATCTCCTCTATGTATTTCCCGTCTCGTTTCGAATGAGAATCGGCTACAACTATCCTGTAAAATGGAGAATGTTTTTTACCCATTCGTAGTAATCTTATCTTGACCACATCTACCTCCTATTCCATGCACAAAACTGTGGTAGATTCAAAAACCTAAGCTACTTATCTCAAAAGATGCATTAACCACCCGTAGTATCATTTGAGCCCATGATCAAAGCTTGCTAAAATTCAAGTGCTTTATGTGCTTATCTAACAAGAACATA
>DAOUSS010000310.1 GCA_030627085.1 Candidatus Stahliibacteriota bacterium
GACATAAAATGTTACGCAACACTCAAAAGTGGACACCTGGGAACACTAAAAGTGGACATTCGCCGTTTTGTAAGGAATAAGTTGCATTTACACGACTATAGCCCAATATCATAAATTTCACTTTTAAGGCAAGAGGAAAGGTATCCATTTCCTTCAATTACTTTCTATTCCTGCATTTCAGGTCATACCCTCTAATTTTATTTTCTTATCCTCTCCTATTCCCCTTGAGGATATAGTGATAATACGGAAATCTTTATCTATCCTTTGTTTGCACTATTCACCCCCCTTACGGAACGCTAAAAGTGGACATCTGGAGGCATATCTACCTGTCGCCTGCCGGCAGGCATGGCAGACAGGCAGTAAGTAAGGATGAACATCACTGTTTTACAAGAAATATTCGGCGATCTTGCGATTACTGCTATATACCATAAACTTCACTCCCGGAATCAAGCAAAGAGTCACTATCTTCCCTGGGGTCTCATTTCCCACCTTCCATGACTTACCTTTATAACTTATTGTCCCGTCTTTCTTTACTACTCTTGGATAATGCAATGAGAAGATAAAATCTATGTCCATACCATCGGGTATCTCTCTAAAATACATATCTCCCGTACTAACTGCCCTTTTCCACCTTTCCTCAGGAATCTCGTGAGTCTCCTCGTGGGTTCTCTTAGTGTTGTAATAATCTAAAACCTCTTGCAATATCTCATTACCACCCTTAATGTCTTTTATCTTTTTTCTCTCACAGAGATACGGTATACGTCTCTGGAGATAATCAAAACTCTTTTCTATCTTCCCTTTCGCCTGTGCCTCCCCTATTCCCGTGTGTATTAAATTCACTCCAAGCATGGTAAGAACTCTATTGAATTGTGCCTCTCCATCCCCCACCCTGCGAATGTAAGTCCCGTTATGGTCGGTATACTTATTAAATATGGTGTGATTATCTACATAATAAGCCACAGGTATCCCGTATTGCAATACTGTTCCCTTCACCACTCTTATATGATCCCAACTCGTCTCTACTGGTACTATAATCCCTTCTACCAGTTCCCTTGAATAGTCGTCCTTTGTCAAAATAAGCGATTGCTTACCGGGAATGGTTGGTATCCATGAGTGGATAGAGGCATCGTGTTGAAGGAGCATTCCAGGCCCTGCCATCTCAAACCTTCTGTAGATCCTCCTCTTTTTGCCTGGCACAGGTTTATAATACCCGGATTTTATTGCTAATCTCCTTATCGTATTCCTGTAAAGGAAGTAGTTGAATCTTTTATCTACCTCCTCAGATAGAAGGGCAAAATTGAACTTGCCACGAGAGTATTCTGCCTCCTTGCGGATGAACTTTAATTCACTTAATAAGAATTCCTTAACATCTGGAGGAAAGGAATCTTCTCTCGTTCCTCGTTCTTTTTCTAACTGGAAGTTCTCTCCCTGCTGTAGCCAAAGATATTGTAGCACATACAATCGGGACCTGCCCACTCCCAGTATCTCACATGCCTGTTTCTCTGATATTTTGTGTTCATGGAATGCCTTTAACACTCCCACAACTGCCTCTTGCGACATCCTCTTGTGTAGTTGCTTTTTCATAATACCTCCTTGTTGGGGATATTATACCCCACACAAGAAAGGATGTCAATGAACTTGAAGGGAGTAATTGAACTGGGCTTATGTTAATGTCCACTTTTGGTGTTCCAAACAGACAAGATAATGTCCAGTTTTATCGTTCCCAAAATGTCCAGTTTAAAATGTTCCGTAACAGAAAAATGACATAAAATCTTTGGATATGACCGAGATGGACGAGCATATTATCTCCTACCCCAGGAGATATTCCTTCTCCCATATATCCTTTGTGAGTTCTTCTATATGCTCACC
>DAOUSS010000027.1 GCA_030627085.1 Candidatus Stahliibacteriota bacterium
CAAGTTGCAAAAAGATATTATTGTATGTTCTTGTTAGATAAGCACATAAAGCACTTGAATTTTAGCAAGCTTTGATCATGGGCTCAAATGATACTACAGGTGGTTAATTTTCGTTCTTTAGCCTGCAATCTGAAATCTGCAATCTACAATCTGCCTCTCTGGGTATTATAGCACAGGAAGCAATAAATGTCAAGGGAAAATGTCAGGACTTGGGGTCAGGTCTTTAATTTTAAATTTTCAAGCACCTTTTTCAACCTGTTCTTCTGGTCGCTGTCCCTCTACCATTAGCTTTTTATCATTTCTTTTTAAAAGTCAAAAATTTAAAATTAAAGACCTGACCCCTTGGTTAAAAGTGTAAAGTTTCTTTACACTTTTCAAGGTGCTATGACTACCTTCCCTTCAGAGGAATTTCCCTCAAGTCCTTAAAAAAGCAAAACTTGTAGAAATTCAACAAGATTGGCAGTTGGAGAAGTGTAAAGTTTCTTTACACTTCTATCAGGAAAATGTAAAGATTCTTTACCATTTTTAGGCCGCCATGACTATCCCCTTCAGAGGAATTTTTCTCAAATCCCTTGTCAATTCACGCATTACGTAGATTCTCGTTCTTTTTGACACGCTTTTTGCTACTTATTTACTTTATATAATAGGGCTTCACAAAACTGAAGGTTTGGGAATCTAAGAGACCGGGTTTTTAATTAGCCCACCGCTTCAGCGGTGGGTGGAAAAAACGGAATTAACCGTTTTGTTCAACATACCCCTTTACCCTGTGGAGTGGCAAAACTTACTCCACAGGGTGGAGGGGTTGAAAAGCACCATGTCACATGTTTTTTACCAACTCTATTATCATTTTATCTGGGGCACTCATAATCGCGAGCCTCTTATTGATAGGAACTGGAGACCTGATTTTCTGTTGTCTAAACTCCTTGAATGCCTTAAGGCAGCTTGATAAAGCCCCTTAAAAGGGGCTAAAAACTGGGTGGGTGTTATTCGGGTGTTTGTAATCCTATCTACCTGTCGGTAGACAGGTAAATAGCAAGGGATTACGAGTTTTGCGAAAGGCACTAACACTAATATATACTGAAGGGAGACAAGTCGAACGAGTAAACTTCTAAAAAAGATGAGGTTTGCGAGATGGGAATATCCCAAAGTATCGTGATGGTGTTAAAGCCATTTGTATTGGACTTTAATAGGTTGCATTTGAATAGAAGGATTTATTTTAAGGTAGTAGTTCTACAGTTTTCTCCATCTTGACAAGAGAAAATTTTTGTGGAATAGTATCTCAAGGATTGGGTTTCATCTATGTTTTACAACAATTTTACGGGTGGGACAGATTGTCCACAAAAGTTAAAGAGGGGGATTTACTATATACAGAAAAATTATGAAAGGAGTGATCTATCCCTTGAGGATATATCCTCTTTTCTTGGAATGAGGAGGGAGAGTTTCTGCCGATTGTGGAAGGAGTATATGGATGTGAGAATAACCGACTTTATAAACAGTTTAAGGATTGAAAAGGCAAAAAACCTGCTATTAAACGATTGTTCATATATTTCCCAGGTAGCGTATAGAGTGGGATTAACTCCAAAATATTTCTCAACTCTTTTCAGGAAGAGGGAGGGTTGCACACCAAGAGAATATAGAGAAGGAAATTCGGGAAAAGTTAATATATTGGAATAAATGTTAATATTTTGAAAGAGATTTTAATTGACAAAAGGCGAAAAAGGTGATAAAATAACGAGGATATTTAGAATTGGACTTTGACAAATTTCATTCCAACCTGTCTACCGACAGGTAGATAAGAGGATTTATTTTAAGGTAGTAGTCCCACAGTTCTCTTCATCTTGACAAAAGAAATTTTCTGTGGGGTAATATCTCAGGATTTGGTTTTTACGATAGGATGCCGAGTTGTAAAGATAGAAAGGAGTTTTTGAGGTGAAAGAGACTCTCTCCGGGGATAATTACATCCAGATCTATTTACCGATAAGTGGGTATATTCCTGTGCCCTCATCGTGAGTGGGGTAATAACAACGGTTCAGGATACCTTCCTGATATCGTTTAAGTTTTCGAGCAAAGCATACAACCGGAAGGTTGTGTAAAATTTCTGACAAAGCACCATATTAATAGAATCAAATGTTGAGGGAATCGGTTACAGAAAACGGCCTAAAAGTAGTATGTGTAGAGCGACCTTATAGTCCAACAGTTGCGATCAGGGTGTATGTTAAACTTGGAAGTCGAGATGAAAATGATAGGAATTATGGAATTTCTCATTTTATTGAGCATATGTTATTCAAGGGAACCCATAAACGGAATTCACTACAAATTAGAAAAGAAATAGAGAGGTTAGGAGGGGATATTGATGCAGGAACGACAAAAGAGTATATGGTATTTAGCGTTGTGGTTCCGTATAAATACTGGGAGGTTGGAATAGATGTGCTATCGGATATTTTATTAGATTCTGTTTTCAATTCAGGTGCAATTGAGAAGGAAAAGTTTGTGATCTTAGATGAAATAGAAAGACGGAAAGACAGTCGCAAAATCATTTGGGACTTATTTTCCAAGACGTTATGGGATGGTCATCCTCTCTCAAACAGTGTATTAGGAACTGAAGAAGACGTTGTCAGACTTGATTCTGAATATGTTAGAGAATATTGGAAAAACCACTTTTCTATTAAGGATAGTGTTGTTTCGATTGCTGGAAATATAGACTTTAACAAGGTCTTTCTGGCTGTAAAGGAGAAATTCAATAATACAAAAAATGGAGAATCTATATCTCGCTCCGCGCCTCCCTGTAGAAAAGAAAAAAGGGAGTCTTTTCTTGAGAAAGATGTTTATCCGACATACATTATATTAGGTGTGCCTACAGTGGGCATGGGAGATCCAGATAGATGTGCTATTAAATTACTCAACATTATTTTAGGTGGAGGGAGCAGTTCAAGGTTATATCAAAAGATTAGGGAGGAAAAAGGATTAGTGTACACAATTTATTCTACTACGATGAATTATGAGGATACAGGATTTCTTTGCATTTACACGGAATGCAATCCGAGTAATGTAGTTCAAGTCACAGATTTAATTTTAGATGAGTTAAAGAAGATCAAGGATGATGGAGTTTCTTTTAATGAGCTGGATGATGCAAAGCGATATTATGAAGGATCGCTTGCAATCAGGTTTGAGAGGAATTTGCGTATAGCTGGGATTTATGGAATAGAGACATTACTTCACAAAATAGAGCCCTTTGACGAGGCTATTAAGAAGGTTTATAATGTAAAGAGGAAAGATGTTGCAAGAGTAGCAAATGAGTATTTGGATATAGAAGACTACGCATTAGTCAGAGTTGGAAGAAAATAAATCAAAAGGAGGGGGGTTTATGTTATCCGCGTTTCTATGTATGTTGGTAGGTAGTTCAATATTAGGGAATTCAGAGGTGGCATCGGATACTTTATATATCACCTGCCTTACTGGAAAGCCACCTGTAATAGATGGGGCATTGGATGACGAGTGTTGGAAAGAGGCGCTTGAGATATCCGATTTTGTGCAACTTAAGCCGAACGAGGGGGAGCCTCCAACTGGGAAGACTTATTGTTATCTTACATATGACAGTAAAAATCTATATGTTGCTTTTTATTGTAAAGACAAATTTTCCCAGGATATTAAAGCTGTAAAAACCACGAGGGATGATTTAGTAAGTATAGCAAGTGGAGACTTTGTAGTTTTATATCTCGATACTTATGGAGATCGTAAGAGTGCCTATGTCTTTCTATTCAACCCATACGGCTCAGTAGCTGATGGCATTGCAACTTCAGGTAGTCTTAGTGAAGAAGACCTTCGTTGGGATGCGATAGTAACTTCGGAAGGAAGAATAACGTCTGATGGATATATAGTGGAGGCTATGATTCCGCTTTCCAACTTTAGGTTTTCATCAAAGGAAACACAAATTTGGAGAATTTTGATAATGCGATCCATATTTCGAAAAAATGAGAATGACTTATTCCCTATAGTTACAAGAGAAGAGATAGCTTCGTCTTTTTTCGATGCATTTGCAAGTTTGAAGGGTATTAGATTAATCGGTAGGCATAAGTTAAAGATGAATTTAATTCCTTATGGAACTTTGATGAACGATGAGGTTAAAAGTATGGATAAATTTTTAGAAGTTGGAACTCGTATTGGAGGAGACTTACGGATAAAAATAGGTCCTAATTTTATAACTGATTTAACAATTTCTCCGGATTTTAGTCAGGTGGAGGCTGATGTATCACAAATAGATATAAACATTATATATCCTCTAAGTTATCCTGAGAAGAGATTCTTCTTTCAAGAAGGTCAGGAGGAGTTTTTAACACCTATTCCAGGAGGTGAAGTTGGTCTACATAAGCTAGCAAAACCCCTTGACATAGTTTACACCCGTAGGATAATTGATCCGAGTTTTGGGGCTAAGACTGTTGGTAAGGCATTAGGGAGCAGGATTGTTCTAGTTGGGGCCAAAGATCGCGGGAGTGATGCCTATTCACCGGCAAGTTTCTTTGTAGGAAGAGCGAAGAGAGACATATGGAAAAATGCGTATGTAGGAGTGATAACAACTTCTAAAGAATACGGTGATTTTTATAACAGAGTAGGTGGTTTAGATGCAAACTTTAAATTCTTAAAGCATTTTGACCTTTCTCTACAAGCATTAGGTTCCTCAAGTTACGGAGATCAGATGGAAGATTTTGACTTAGATTATACCCTGCAAGAACACAAAAATGGAAGTGCAGTGTACGCTGGGCTTTTATGTGTCTCATCAGACCCAATGTTTACACATACAACGAACTTAGTTTTTAAATCCGTCTCTCCAGAATTTTATGCATGCACAGGTCTCATTGATAGAAGAGATATGTCGCTTCTGGACTTAGAGCATAATTTCCAAATATGGATTAAAAAATATGGTATAAGATATGTAGAACTAGGTCTAGGCTACCTAGATATACACAACTACGACTTTTCAGTCTTGACTGACCGTATTGTAAGTCCACAACTTAGGTTTCAGTTTGAGAAGAACGTTTCTTTAAATTTAAACTATAATGATTTTATGGAGAGATGGGCTGGAGTCGACTATAGAGGGGAGGGATTTGGGTTAACATTTCAGCAACTTGGGAGATATCTAAGCTATCAGATAGGCTACAATTTAGGAGATGGGATAAATTATATGGAAGGTTATTTAGGGTGGAAGCAGTCTGGAGTACTTTGGGGAAATTTTAGGCCGTATCCAAGACTCCAACTTACTTTAACCTGTTATTTTGAGAATTTCTACAAAGAGAGATTTAAATCCTCGGTTTATTATTGTGTGGTACCTGATTTTAGGATTAATTACCAATTTACCAAAGAAATTTTCGGAAGAATAATATTACAGAACATCCGGACCAAGTTTTATAAAGTCGATGTAACCACAGATCAAGGTTTTTCTGATCTCCTTATAGGCTATGAGTATCAGCCTGGAACCGTATTTTATTTGGGGTTAAATTTGCCATTTAATGGTACAGAGAAAGAATTTGAGACTGGTGGTCTTTCAGTATTTTTAAAAGGTTCCTATTCTTTTGGTATACGGAAGTAAGATTCTTAACAGATTAAAATATCTACTTTGTGAAAAATTTAAGCTGCTATAAGAATAAAGATGATAGAAGAATTATTGCAACTATCTTTACCCCTTAGACCAAAATTGCGTAGCTGTTTTTATACTATCCCTATGAATGAAGAAAAAATACAATTCAGAGCAGGGAACAAAGTAATTATTATGAAAGGAAAGCTTGTGAAGAATCTATTTCTTGCACTCTTACCAAAACTTAATGGGAATTATACTATCTCAGATATCCTTGCTGATTTAAAAATGTATAATAGAAAGACTATTTTAATAACCTTGATAGGGATGAAAAGGAAGGGTCTTTTAGAAGATGCCTCTAAAGGGACACTCCGCAAATTTTCTTCTAATGAACTCAAACGTTATGATTATCAGACGACTTTTTTTTCTTGCAATAGTACTTTGTATTTGCTTTTGTAGCAAGGATTTGTGTTATTTTGCAGAAGTCATTGATGAAAAGAAAGGAGGTGAGAAAAATGAAGAAACCAAAAAAGAAAACGATCAAGGTTAAAAGCATGAAACTCCTGGATGACGGGACCATAAACCTTGAGTCTGAGGAATTAGTAAAGCTACTGAAAGAAGAAAAACTCGATGAACTCTCTGAGGGTTATCAAAACATAGTTTCTATCCAGATTGAACCAGGAGTGGATTAGAGTCCTTCTCTATATGGAGGCGAAATATAGTCCCGGTTTGGGACGAGAAGAAAGGAGGCGAGAAAAATGGCAAAGAAGAAGGCAGTAAGGAAAGATCTGAAGCTGAATCCTTCCAATATTAAGATCTTGGAGGATGGCAGCCTCAGGATTGACTCTCCAGAAGTGGCTAATCTTTTCAAAGAAGAGAGAATAGACGAGATGACGGAAGGGATACAGGGAGAACAGATTAGCGTTGGCATTGTTATTTCACCCAGCATATAGTAGAGTCAGTCGTAAAGAGGGGGGGCGTGAGTACCCCCCCTCAAAAGTAACATAATAAGTGACAGATATTATGATGAGAATTAAATATAAATCTCCAGTCAATTCTAAATTTTATGCTCCCTTAATAGATATGATAAAAACACAGCTTGAAATTCTTACACAAGTTGTGGACTTTGAAAAAGAGGGAGAAAAAGTAGAAATAGACGGGTTTAGATTAAAGAATCTTCCACAATGGCGTATTCATCGGAGCAACCTTCAGGGTAATATAGGAAGCCTTTCTTCTTATTGTAATTGTGATTGCATCTTCTGTTATGAGAAAGGAAATGTTTTGCCCTTTACCAAGAACAAAATTTTAAGGAGTGTAGAGGAAGTAAAAACAAGGATAAAATATTATGACAATGATAAGAAAATGGGACTTGTCCCCGAGATAAATCAAGAGCTTGAATCTTTTACTAACCCTTACTGGTTTAAGATTTTTGACCTATTAAGAAGTCATATCAATTCTGATGAAACTTTTTTCTTCACGACTAATGGCTCGTTTCTAACCATAGACACTATAAATAAATTAAAGTCTCTTATGCCTCTTATAGTAGTGATATCCATTAATTCACAGGATCCAGAGATAAGACAACAGTTAATGCGAGATAAAAGAGATATTACTACTGGGATTAAAGCTATAAAATTGCTTAAAGAGAATGGAATACCTTTTTATGGAAGTATCGTAGCTTGGCCGACAATTCCCATAGATGATATAAGAAAGACTATTGAATATCTTTCAGAGAATGATGCTTACGCCATTAGAGTAGACCTACCTGGTTATACAAAGTATTTTAGCAACAAGAAACTATTTAACACAAGAGAATGGTGGGATAAAGTAGTGGCCTGTTGCAAAGATGAAAGGAAGAAAATTTCTAGTGCACTGTATTGGATTCCCAGTTTGTATGGTAACAAGTCCATAGTTGCTTCAATAGATGGAGTAATCAAAAACTCACCGGCTTATTTTTCAGGTTTAAAGAGTGGTGATGTTATATTGAAGATCGACAATCACCCTATATATTCACGAGCTCAGGCCCAAAATATTCTTAGAAAAGCAAAGAATAAGACTTCAATAGTGGTAAATCGAAATCGAAAGATATTGGCATTTACGCTTCGAGAAAGCTATCATTATCCATATATTTTAAAAGGGACTAACCAAAGGTTTGGAATACACTTAATCAGTGATTTAAAAATTAGTTATCTTGAAGATTTGAAGAAGATAATTGAATCCTCCAATGCACACAAGATTTTATTCTTTACCTCTGAAGTCATGAAACCTCATGCGGAAAGAATAATCAATATGATACCTTATTTTAAAGAATTCTTCAATAATATAGATTTTCACTTAGAAGTCGCAGGGCATTATTTTTGGGGTGGTAATATCCTTATCAATGATATTCATGTAGTAGAGGACTTTATTTTATCCACAAAGAAATTTATCGAGAGAAAAAAGATTAAGCCAGATTTAATCGTAATCCCTTCATCTTTTACTCTAGGTTGTGGTGGGTTTGATTTGAAAGGAACTTCCTATAAGAAGATAGAGAGAGAATTAGAAATCCCTGTTAAGTTGTTGAAGTGCACAACAATAATGTAAGACAAAAAACTGAGATGGAACCCAAAAATCCAAACATAGACGAGCAGGGCGATTATATCTTCAGGTTCAAGATTGATAAACGAGAGGATAAGGGTAAGGACTTAAGAATAGAGTATATAAGAGTAACACTTGAAAAACTTCTGGATATGATAACCTTGTATTATAGGGGAGAGAAAGTAAAGGTAGATAGCTTCAAATTAGAAGGTTTCCCTGAGACTTATAGGATTTTTCCGCCAAATTCGTAGATTATGGTAATCCTTCACAAAACTGTTTTGGGCAACGGGCTGAGGGTTGTAGTCTGCCAAGTGCCATACATTCAGACCGTTACAGCAGGTATATGGGTTAACCAGGGAGGGAAAGATGAAGATGAGAGCAACAATGGCATCTCACACCTTATAGAACACCTCATTTTTACTCCTAAAAATGCTCATGTAGAATTGGCAAATCTATTTCAGGATTTGAACGAAAAGGGAGCACTCATAAATGCTAGCACAGGAAAAGAATTCACACAATTTTATATATGTGCTATGAAAGAAAATCTGCTCTCAATGCTAAAAGCACTCTTCTTGACCTTTAAAGATACCAGTAGAATCACACCAAAGCTCGTTAATAAAGAGAAAAAAATTGTGCTTCACGAATTACAACAATATTATAGGAGTTCAAGAATTGTGCATGAGCTTTTCTCCCAATCTCTATGGGGTGAGTCCTCCTTGGGTAATATTGTGATAGGTAAAGAAGAAATAGTTTCTGGCTTAGAATACCCAACAATAATGAATCAGGTAAGAAAGGAATATATTTCTGATAATTTTTTGCTTTGTATCGTGGGCAATGTTAATGTAGATACAACGATGACATTGGTGGAAGAGATATTTGGTCCATTAGAGGCAACCGTAAGAAACAAGGAAGATTATACGGTAGAGCTACAGCCCAATATTATAGTAACCCCCACTGAAATGGGTAAGATTCAATTTATTGTTGGAGTTGAAGGTGTAGACTATTACGACCCTGATAAATACCCTCTTACTATTATAAACAAGGTTTTGGGAGGGGGGTTAAATTCGAGGCTTATGCAAGAAGTGAGAGAAAAAAGAGGACTTGTGTACGACATTTCTACTTATAAGACTGTCTATAAAAATAGTGGTGCCTTTGCCTGCAAGAGCACTTGCAATCAGACAGATTTTGATAAGGTGTTAGAATTAGTTTTGAATGAGTTTGCTGAAATGAGGGATAACTATATTAACGACAATGAGTTGGAGAGTGCTAAGCAAATGGAAAGGACAGAGATTTTGATGACATTCGAGCATAGTTTTAATCAATTCAAGATGATTGGAAGAGCGGCGATCTTGGGTCGGGATTTCTCTATAGATGATTATATCCGCAGAATTCAGAATGTCTCAAAGGAGGATGTTCAGAGAGTAGCAAGAAAAATATTCCAGACAGAACGGTTGGCGTTTTCCTGTATAGGAAAAATTGATACAGAAAAATTATTTAAAAATCTACATTTTGATTGATGGATAAGATAAAGAATTATGAATAAGAAAATACTGCTTGATTCCTTTAAAATAGACCTGTTGATGCGTCTAATAGAAAGGGAATCTACGATTAATGAAATCGCACGAGAAATGAACAAACCACCAGCCGTAGTTGCCTTTAATTTCAAGCAATTGGAAGAAGCAAACCTTATAAAAGTGACAAATGCAGTAATGCAGGGTAAAAGAATAATTAAATATTACAGGGCTGTCTCGGATAGTATTGAAGAGTGCTTTAAGGGCAAAATCGAAATTGCTCCCACCCAGATAGATGCAATATGCAAGGACTTAAAAGAAGGCATGACAAAGGCTGTAATAAATAAAGCTCCGGCTATATTGGGATTGGTAAGTATTCAATGTTCTTCCAACAAGGTTAAAGAATTCAAGAAGATACTGAAGGAAGTCCAAGAAAAATTCGGGAATTTGGAAGTTAAAGAAGAATCAGAGAAATATACATTAGTAGTAGGACTTTATTTGAGGCCGAAATGAAGGAAAGAAAAACAGGGATTTTACCAGTCCTTAAGAACAGAAATTTTACCTTCCTCTGGATAGGACAGGCTGTCTCTCACTTTGGAAATACCTGCTTCTCAATAGGAAATGTCTGGCTAGTCATGGAGCTTACGGGTTCTACAGTGGCTATGGGTAGTGTATTAGCATTGGGATTTATCCCCAATGTAATATTTAGTCTGATTGGTGGCGGATTCGCAGATAGATATAATAGAAAAAAAATAATGATAATATCTGATATCACAAGGGGGATTGCAGTATTGACAATTCCAATATTGCTAATACTTGGCAGAGAAGAGGTTTATCCAATATATTTAGTAACCTTTTTTATCGCTATAATGGCAAACTTTTTCAATCCTGCCTTTACATCTACCATTCCTACCATTGTTGAAAAGCAGAATCTTCTACACGCTAACTCACTATTTGTAACCACCATGCAGGGCCTTGGAATCGCTGGGCCAGGTATCGCAGGGATTTTAATAGCTGCTGTCGGGTTAAAATCTGTTTATATAATTGATAGTATATCTTTCATGGTTGGAGCCGTAATGACCTCAATGGTAGTATTTCCTTTAAGAAAGAAGCGGGTTAGAGAAGGAAAGGGGGCATTTGTAAAAGAAATTGGCGAAGGGGTTTTATTTATAAAAAATCACGCATTTTTCTTATTTATAGTATTGCTTGCCTTTTTTATCAATTTCTTGCTTGGTCCTATAAATGTGATCTTGCCTTTATTTTCCGACAAGATACTCCATCTTGGAGCAAAGGGATTTGGATTTATGGGTTCTGCTTTAGCAGTAGGAACATTCTTGGGCTCACTTATGACAGCCACAATTGGTGCAAAGATCAAAGAGGGCTATAGACTGGTTAGTGGACTTATTGGCTGTGGGTTATTTCTTGCCTTGTTTGGCTGTTTTCCGTCTTTGGCACCAGTTCTTATCTTTCTTGCCTTGATGGGTTTCTCTGTGATGCTTGCTAATATTAGCCTCTCTACAATTTTCCAACGAGAAACACCAAATGAAATTTTAGGAAGAGCAAGTGGTGCCATGAACGCCGCTTCAATGGCAGCGATGCCTTTATCAGCCTTTTTAACAGGATTTTTGCTTGAAATGGTTCCCGTTCAGCCATTTATTATGGTAATCGGGACAATACTTGTAGTAGTTAACCTTGCGGTAGGAATCAAGGTTATTAAGTTAATGCCATCATCCGTTCTGAAAAAACCTATTTCTTCAGATTAAATATTTAAAAAGATGGCCAGAAGATAATGGGGTCAGGCTAATCTAAAGATGTCAAGTTTTTTTTCAATTTATTTATACCTCACTCCCGGTATTAGCGTATTCCCTCCTTTTAAGTTGCAGTAAGTACCTTCGCTTAACACCTAACGCTAATAACTCCAGGCCTTGTGCCTTGCGGTGCTTAATCCAGGTCGTTAAGCGAGGTGGGGGATCTTCACCCTTAACACCAAGGCCTTCTCAGACAAACTCCGAGAACCCTTCTGCTTGACCCCTCGGGACCCTCCCCCACCTGCTTAAGATACTCATCTTACGCTGCTCTCCTTAAGGAGAATATGGGGACGGTTCTTTTTTTTCTTGACACCTTGCATTTATTGATAACAATTTTGAAATAGGAAGTCAGTATGCCGCGAGCAGCGAGAATTCTCCCAGTAGTTGGTGTGTTCCATGTGCTAACAAGAGGAAATAATA
>DAOUSS010000045.1 GCA_030627085.1 Candidatus Stahliibacteriota bacterium
CAAAATGCGGGACGAAGCAAAGAAAAGGGCACCCCGTATGTTTTTCTGTGGGAAAGGTCTCCTGACCTTGACTCTGCCCGCAATTGGATTATCGGCATCAGGAGATGCCTCCCACAAATACACCTTGCAATCTGCCTAAAAAACATAATGGGGATTAGATTTGTATGCTACTATTTTTAACCAGTTAGTGTTAAAATTTTTATAATTACCAAGAATTATGTTTTTCCGGCGAAAAAAACCAAGGCCCGAAGTAAAGAAAGAGATTCCAGACGGACTCTGGATTAAATGTGATTCATGTGGGGAGATACTTTACAGAAAAGAACTTGCAAAGAGGCTATGGATATGTGAAAAGTGTGGATACCATTTTAAAATAGATTCAAGGAGATATATATCCCTTTTGACGGATGAATTTAAGGAACTCTTTTCTGAGCTTTCTCCTGCAAATCCGCTCGGGTTTAAGGACTATATCGAGAAGCTTGAAAAAGACCACAAGAAGACAGGGTTAAAAGATGCTATAATATCCGGAGAGGCGAAGATTGGGCATCACAGCGTTGTTTTCTCCTGTATGGACTTCTATTTCCGAGGTGGAAGCATGGGATCTGTAGTAGGAGAAAAGGTAAAATTGGCCATCCTTCACGCTATAAATAAGAAAATTCCCCTCGTTGTAGTATGTGCATCAGGAGGGGCAAGGATGCAGGAGGGCATATTATCGCTTATGCAAATGGCTAAAACATCTGCTACACTAAGTCTCCTTGCAGATGCGAAAATTCCCTATATAAGTGTATTAACAAATCCCACAACAGCCGGTGTTATGGCATCCTATGCGTCGCTTGGAGACATAGTCATTGCAGAGCCGGGTGCGTTGATAGGATTTGCGGGGCCAAGAGTTATAAAGGATACTGTAAGGGAGGAACTGCCACCCGGTTTCCAAACAGCGGAATTCCTGTTGGAACATGGGCTACTGGACGCAGTGGTTCCAAGAGACAGATTGAAGGAGACGATAATCAAAATACTTGATTTTTTCAACAGTTGACGTAAGAAACAACCACTAAGGCACCAAGAACACCAGAATTTATCCCAGATAACGCCTTTAAAATGACTAATGACCAATTTCTAATGTCTAATCAAATCCCAATGACTAATGACCAAATATGTGCGAGAGACATCTCGCATATGAGCCGTATGGCTTGGTGCCGATAATCGAGGTCGGCCTGCCTGACGGTAGGCAGGGAGACCTCTCCCACAAGTTGATCTCCAAAGGTAGGGATCTCCCACAGCAGAAGGCAAAGGATAGATACCAAGAGATCATTGGACATTCTGGCATTAGACATTGATTAGACATTTGTCATTAGAAATTAGACATTGACCTCGTTATGAGTATAAAACCGAACATTGCAAAGGCTATTATATTTAGACTGGGTGAGTCTGGAACCCCTCCGGAGTTTGGGTTGGATTCATTTACCGTTGGGCTTGAGTCATATCTCTCTGTCCTTGAGAACGAATATCTGGATTCGATTCTTAAGATGGGAATGTCCACATTTAAACTTGTTGTTGGCTCATACGGCGGTGGGAAAACACACTTTTTATACTGTGTCAGAGATCTTGCATGGCAGTGTAGATATGTAGTGAGTTATATTCCCCTCTCTCCTACGGAATGCCCATTTGACAGACTCGATCTTGTCTATAAGAGAATTGTCCAAAATCTCACTTGTCCTCCATCGTCTTTTAAGAGTCTTGTGAACCCCACAGATAGAGGTATTGAAGCGCTCTTACGGGTGTGGTATGCAGATGTATCCGAGAAACTTGGAGGCAGAGAAGAGAAGGATGAATATTTGAAAGGGCTATCCGGAATTGAGAGCACGAGCTTTCTTCTCGGGATAAAGCATAGTTTCATAGCATTAGATAAAGGAGATGAGGAAGAATTCAGTGATATTATTAGATGGTTCGCCGGAGAGTCTATAGAGGACTTATCCAGGTTTGGCGTCACTGAAAACCTCACGCAACAGACTGCATTCAGGCTTCTTCGCTCTCTTCTTCAATTTATGAGACTTATAGGGTATTCAGGTACCGTTCTCCTGTTTGATGAGGCAGAACGGGCAGTATCAATAGCCGGTTCAAAGGCGGAGAAAAGAGCACTTGACAATCTCCGTCAGCTCATAGATGAGTGTGGCAATTCAAGATTCCCGAGTTCTATGGTGCTTTATGCAATTCCAGATGTATATCAACTTCTTGACAAACGGGGAGATGTATATGAGGCATTAAAACAGCGACTTGAGGGAATATTCTCTACAATAAATCCGTCGGGTGTGAGGATAGATCTCGAGCAGATTGGTATGGAGCCTACCGATTTTTTAAGAACAGTTGGAGAAAGATTGGGAAAATTGTATAAGAATGCCTATAGTATGGATATTAATGACTACGCTATCAAGCATTCAGCAGAGGTTCTTGCAGAGGTGAGTTACAGGGAGAGGTACGGGGATATTGGGTATCGCAGGATATTTGTAAAAACCTTTATTCAGGCATTACATTCACTGAGAAGCGACCCCCGCAGGATTTTAAACGAAAAACTCGCAGAGGCACTTATAAGGGGAAGTATAAAATCAATAGAAAATGGGGATAGAGAGATATCAGACAAAGAAGAATATTAAAAGTGTGACCCATCCATTCTTCGGCAAGGGTGAGGTTCTGGGGGAGAGGTGGAACGGACAGGAGCTCCTTGTTCACTTCCGTATAGGAATAACCGTGTGGATTCCAGTCTCCAGACTGTTAATAGACAGAAAAAGAGAAATTAGAACGCCGGTTGTGAAGAGGCCTCCCAGAATTGGTGACTACGGAAAAAGAAAGATACTGGAGGCATTCAAACTCGGTATCGTGCCGCATAGGAGTGTTCTTGATTTTACATATGGCAGGGAAGAAGAGGTAGAGAAGATAAACAATGCCCTTTTAAGGGCAGGAAAGAAGGGAGGGGGATGTATAATAGTAGAAGGTGAATACGGTGCGGGAAAGACCCACTTCCTTGATTATATATATCTTTATGCATTAAATGCGGGATTTGCTGTAAGCAAGGCTTCACTGGACCCATTCGATGTTACGCCGTATAAACCAAGAAGAGTATACAGAGAGCTCACATCGTCCTTTCTTTACAGAGACTGCAAAGAAAAGGGATTCAGGGATTTCGTATCAGAGGTTATCAAGAGTGATATTCTTAAGGATAACAGGTTCTTTTGTCCATTTGAGGGTATGAATACTGTAGATGAAGGACTCTGGGAGTGGGTAGAGGGCGAACCTAATCCCAGATGGTGGTTATCAAAGAGCAAAAAGACAAGAAGACTTCCATTGCTCCCTTCATTTTCCACATCGGCAGATAATTATTGTTATATTTTGAGCTCTCTTGGTTGGGCTTCAAGGAAACTGGGCAAGAAAGGACTTGTTGTACTCATAGATGAGGCAGAAACACTGTTTCATCTGTGGTGGAAAACGGTTGCTGTGGAAAAGGGAATCAATCTTCTGAGGGGGCTTGCCCTCACGGCATTGAACCGTTTACCTGACAATATTGAGGGAAGAATTTTCAAAGATGAGGTAATAGATGCTACTGTTGAGGATCTTGGAGAGATACGGGTTATACACAGAGGGATCAGGAGTTGTATGACGCCGTATATCTACAGGAAACCGTCGGGTATATTTCTGGTACTTGCATTTACCCCCACGGTTGCATCCATATACAGGGATGATATTCTTGAACTTCTCGAAAGGGGAGTGGAATTTATATCACTAAAGAGATTGCCGAAGAGTGCGTATAACGAGATGTTTTACAGACTTGTAGATATATACAGGGCATCCTTCCTTAAAATCAGCATGACTGAGAAGAAAACGGAGGAGTTGAAGAGGATTCTCTTACCATTTTCAGAAAGGGGAATAAGAACATTTCTGAAGGCGACAATAGATGCCCTTGATATCATCCGTCATTATTCCGACGTGGATCTACAGAGGCTATTAGATTGAGTAGAGCGTAAGGCGTAAAGAGTAGGACACAAGGAGTAGCCGCAAGCTTTACAGACTGTGCAAAAAGTAGGGATCTGGTAGCCGCAGCTATAGGGGTTTAATGCATTAAACCCCTACAAGCGAATAGAAGATGCTGTTCTGGATTCAATTTGCGCAACTTAAAAGTTGCGACTACCAGAACAAATTCTAATTTTTGTACAGCCTGTTTAGTACCGCAGACAGTGGACGGTTAATTTTACCTCGTCATAATTCGCCATAGATGGCGTATGTCGTTGTCTTTATTCCTTCTATTACTCTCGGTCCAGGTCGTAAAAGCAGGTTCAGGTCTACATCTTCTATAATCCTGCCGTTTTTTACCGCCTCTATCTCCTTCCATCCTATCCGTGTTTTGGGATCTGTGCCATTATCATGTGCTATTATGATAACATCTGGATTGCTGTTTACCACAAGTTCCTGTGAGATGACAGGATAGGGAGAATCTATATCAGATGTTATGTTTATGCCTCCTGCCTCATCTATCAACTCGTTTATGAAACTTCTTTTTCCTATGGTTATGAGAGGATTTTCAGATAGTTCAAAAAATACGGTTCTTTTTTCCTTACGGACACTTGCTAATTTCCTGATCTTCTCCAGTTCATTTTTCAATGAATCTACAAGTGTAAGTGCTTCATCTTCTTTGCCGATTATGTTTCCTACCTCTATAATAGCACCGAATATCTCATCTATACTCTTTGGCGTAATAGTTATGACCTCAATACCGAGACTCTCGAGAGGTTTCTGAAATCTTTCCTGTTCACCACTCTCAATGAATACAATATCAGGAGAAAGTGCGTATATTCTTTCGAAATTCGGCGACGAAAATCTTCCCACTATGGGTTTATCAATATCTTCTGGATACCCTTCAGGATCAACAACTCCAACGAGGGCGTTTTCTCCACCGAGTGCGTATACGATTTCTGTCACACTAGGGACAAGTGAAACAGTCTTTGGTGGTATACTTCCACCGCACAGGCAAAGAGGAAAGAGAAGGATACAGAAATCCGTCAGCTGACGGAAAGGTAATTTTTTGATACTATAAATCATTTTTATTTCTTGTACATTATTTTTAGTGTTCCCAGCCCACCGTATATGTGCATCAGCAGTTCGCCGTCTGTTCTGCCAAAGTTTTTTGAGGTGTACCAATTGTCTTTTCGTATGAGTCCCTCTGCGGAGGTATATAAGACACCATTAGTTTTGAGTCTGATCCCTGTCTCGGGAGGAAGAATTAGTGTCAGTGTCGCTATACCCATCTTTATCTCTGCATCGGATCTTCCATTATACACTCCTGTCATGTCCAGGGTTGCCATGCCTGCGTTCAAATCAAAGTAGAATCTCTCAAAATTTAGATACCCCAATCCCTCTGTATTCAGTCTTGCAATATTGCCGTATATCCTTATCTCTTCACATGTTATAGGATTTGATTCATCAATTGATAAAAAGGTGTTTCCTATACCGAGAACAAGATGCAATTTCCCTACTTTAATACCCGATAGATCTATTCTGCTTTCAGAGGATGTGTATATGTAAAGAGAGAGTGGAATATGAGGTGCAAGATATACTACTGCGGAGTCCTCGCCAAATATAGAGTTATTTTTCTGTTCTGAGGAAAGCCTAATCCTGCATACACCTTTTTCCCTTTTATATTCCATATTTGGGGAGATGCGTTCTTTATCGTACGATATGCAGGTAGAGAGTATAGAGTTTTTATTCCCCTTTTTTATAGTGAGCTTACACCCTGAGAGTTTTATCTCTACCTCGGCACTTGTGTCACCTTTTCTATACGGGATATTCTCCTTGAACTCCGTCCCGATAAGTAATATTATGATGAGGATCGAGGTCATTTTCTTTCAACCTTCTGACTTTATTATCATTTTCCTGCCGTCTTTCTTATTTCCTACTGTCTTGTTTGAGGCTCTTTTTTATAGAGTTTATGTGGGCAATATTAATGACGGATCTGCCTTGAGGGAGAGTGGCGAAAATTCACCCCTTTCAAGATGGAATTCTGCACACCTTGCCACCATTGCACCGTTGTCCGTACAAAACTGTGGGGATGGGAAGACTATTCTGCATTCTTTTGCCCTTTCCTTCAGTTTTTCTCTCAGTCTTTTATTCCTTGCCACGCCTCCGCATACACCAATTGTTCTTATATCTAACTTTTCTGAAAGCATAAGTGTTGGGATTATAAGTGAGTCTATAGATGCTTCCTGGAAAGACGCAGCAATATCAGGAATATCCTTCTTAGATGGAGGATTTTTCCTTATGTAATACAGAACAGCGGTCTTCAATCCACTGAAACTGAAATCGTAACCATTCAATTTTGCCCTTGGAAATTCTATAGCATCGCCCCTGCCTTTTTCTGCTAATTTTTCAATCTCCTTACCTCCCGGGTACGGAAAACCAAGCATGCCGGCAACCTTGTCAAATGCCTCACCGCAGGCGTCGTCGAGCGTGCTGCCAAATACCTGGTATTTCCCTTCACTTTCCATCAGAATAAGTTCAGTGTGTCCTCCCGAGGTTATGAGAACTATAAGGGGAGAATTTATCTTTCTTTCTATGAAAAGGGAGAATATATGCGCCTCAAGGTGATTTATCCCTATAAATGGAATCTCAAGCGCCAGAGAAATGGATTTTGCAAAGGATATTCCAATAAGAAGAGAACCAACCAGCCCGGGACCATATGTTACACCAACACCTTCTATCTTGTGTAATGAGACATTAGCCTCTTTTAGTGCCTTTTGGGTAACAGGAAGTATATTTCTTATGTGGTCCCTTGATGCTAACTCTGGAATGACACCACCATATTTCGAATGCTCAATCTGCGAAAACACCACATTTGAAAGCACCCTCCCGTTTTTTATAACAGATACAGATGTATCATCACAAGAGGTATCTATACCGAGAACTGTCATGGGGTAGAGAAAGTTATAGAGAAGGAATGTGACTTTTAGTCTTCTGTATTCGTGCCAAAATAAACTACCACAAAAGTGGGGTCGCAGATTATGTCGGGTGGGAGGTCAAGAGAGATTTTTTTTCTTGCAGGTAATTGTGTAGTATCAACTGCGACCGCTTTTGTATATATGTGTTTTATCTTCTTGAATGTTTCCATTCCTCCTCTGCATCTTATAGATTCGGGTAATACTTTTATATCTTTTATAGTAGGTTCTATCACGGGCAAGACAGGTAGGTATTTCTCAACTAACTTATCAACCCTAACAAGAAAAGGCTCACAGCCTATAGAGATTATAGAAACATCTGACCAAGGAGGAAAAAATACATTCTTTTCTCTTATATTAACTCTTGTCCATCCCCTGTCGGTCTCCAATCTGTAATTTATCGTGGGTCTACCCCAGAACCGCAGTCTCAGGATGTCAACGCCTTTGCCTTTGACAGTTAATATCACCTTTTTTAAGGGGGTTTCAGCTACAAAGACACTGTCATTTTTTGTTTCAAAGAGTAAGGGGACTTTAAAGTTTATCTGATATTCGTTCTGCAGCACGACATAGAGCCATATAAGCAGAGCAAGAATCCCTGCAGATAGCTTGAGGGGAAAATTGGACCGTATAGCCTCCCATATCCTGTTCATCAATATAAAAATGTTGAGACAGAAATCCCTTTCTGCCTGTAAAGGCAACTGGGGAGCAGGGATTCGAACCCCAATACCAGGATCCAGAGTCCTGTGTCCTGCCAGTTGGACGACTCCCCACCAGGGTTGTCCCTACACCCTGACTGATTCTAACCACAAAGTTCACAAAGAAAATCTAAAATCTGACCTTAGTGTCTTTGTGTCTTGGTGGTGAACAATCTTTAGTCTTAAATCTCTCTGCGCCCTATTCTCCCTTTCTCCTTATTAACAATTACTCGGTATTCTTCAGTGTTGTTGACGTATAATTCCGAACTCAATTTACATAGCGGCGGAGGGACTTGAACCCCCGACAAGAGGATTATGATTCCCCTGCTCTGCCAACTGAGCTACGCCGCCTTAAATGTATTATAACATAAAAACAGGGCAAAGTCAAGCAAAAACACGAGCCCTTTTTTTCATAAATATGATAGAGAGTAGAAGGAAAAAGGCAAGGAGACCATAGCCACCAAGAGATTCTGCTGCTCTTGGATAGCCTCCGTATGATGAGTATGTTCTTCGATAAATCTCTGTTCCAAAGAGAACCAGAAGGACGAGTGGGGCAAGGATTTTTATCATGAAATTCCACCAGTTTCCCAGTGATATATCAGATGACTGGTTGACATACGATTCCAATTTTTTGAGGTCATATGCGTAACTTAAGAGTAGGCATTCTAACACTCCTACGAATACGAGTCCCCAGTTACACATAAAATAGTCAACTATGTCCAGCCATAGTATACCAGCGTTAGTAGCAAAGAGAAGCCCTATCCCGAGTCCAATAAGACCAATTGATAAGAGAAGAGGTGTTCTTCTTACGCGCCATTTATCTATTATTCCGCAGGAGAACGCCTCTACGGGTGAGAAGGCGGAGTCTATACCAAGGAAGAAGAGCATAAGAAAGAAGAGAACACCGAAAAGCTGGCGAAAAATAGGAAATTCATTTATTATAGTAGGGAAGGTTATAAATGCAAGTGGTATGGATGAGGAAATAATTTTATCAATGGGTATTCCTTCTGTATATGTATAATATCCGAGCGTTGAAAAGACTGCAAAACCGGCAAGAAACGCAGTGCCAGCATCTGCAAGTGCTATTATGAGGGCATTATTTGCAATGTCTGACTTAGGAGGGAGGTATGAGGCGTATGCCATCATGATGCCGAACCCAATGGAAAGGGAAAAGAAGACCTGCCCGTATGCAGCCAGCCATACATTACCCATGCCAACCGCTGAACCAATAGAGGCAAGAATGAATGCAGTTCTATTATCCCATTTCTCTCTTTGCGTGGTTTTTTATTTGGTGATTATAAAACATTTGACACCGAAAAGTGCTTATACGAAGCTGTATTCCCGTTTTGTGTTTATAGTCTTCATTTCTTTTGTTTGCCCAAAAGAAACGAAGCAAAGAAAAGGGCACCCCGTATG
>DAOUSS010000247.1 GCA_030627085.1 Candidatus Stahliibacteriota bacterium
TAAACCACAGAGAACACAGAAGTAAAGCTAATTCTCTGTGTCCTCTGTGGTTAAGTCTTTAACGAGAATAAGGAGATTTATGTTTCGCATACTTTTCCAGCTTGGTGGGATTACCATCACCACTTACGGGGTGATGCTTGCAACCGCGTTCATTGCGGGGATTATTGTTGCCGAGAGAAGAGGGATTAGATACGGTGTGTCAAAGGATACAGTCGGAAACCTCTCTTTGCTCATCCTCCTCGGTGCGATTGCTGGCTCGCGTGCATTCTATGTATTTACCCATTTGTCTGATTACAGCGGAGAATGGCAGAGGGCATTCTATGTGTGGGAAGGAGGACTTACATTCTATGGCGGGGTAATTCTTGCGTTTCTTATATGCTTGATATGGATAAAAAGAAGAAGATTGTCATTTGGCAAACTTGCAGATACCGTAGCACCATCACTTGCTCTTGGAATTGGTATAGGCAGGATTGGATGTTTTTTGAATGGATGTTGTTTTGGAAAGCCATCAAATTTCGGTGTGGTTTTCCCCCCCGATTCTCCCTGTGCATGGGAACTGGGTGTCGGGGTGAGGGTCCATCCAACGCAACTTTACTCGTCCCTTGCAGGATTTTGTATATTTGGAATTTTACTTCTCTTGGGGAAAAGGAAAAAATTCAGTGGTGAGCTTCTCGCGTGGTTCTTTCTTCTTTATAGTCTATGGAGGTTCTCTATAGATTTCATAAGATACTACTCTCCATCGGCATATATATTTCCAAATATTACCAATAACCAGGTAGTATCTGCAGTTGTGTTTATTCTGTCGGTCGTAATAATAATACAGCGTAGGAAAAAATCAGTGAGAAAAAGATAGTGTATGGTTATCTCTATTGCAAGTGGTAAGGGAGGAACTGGCAAGACCATCGTAGCAACCAGTCTTGCACTCTATCTAAGCAAGAGGGGAATAGAAACAGGGTTTCTGGATTGTGATGTTGAGGAACCAAACTCAGCACTACTCCTGAAACCCATTATAAATGAGACCCAAACAGTCGGTATTCCCGTCCCTGTAATTGATTTTAAGAAGTGTACCTATTGTGGTAAATGTGCAGAGGTATGCGCATATCATGCAATTGCAGTGGCGAAGGAGACCGTTTTGGTTTTTCCTGAATTATGCCATGGGTGTGGTGGATGTGCACTTTTTTGTCCCGAAGAGGCTATATCTGAAGTGAATAGGGATATAGGAGTAGTAGAGAAAGGCAATGCTGGAGAAATCAAGTTTATCCAGGGACGATTGAACATCGGTGAACCTATGGCAATGCCCCTGATAAGAGAGGTGAAGAGGCGTGGGGTGGAGGAGAGTGATAAGGTTATCATAATTGATGTCCCTCCTGGCACATCCTGTCCCGTTATTGAGGCTGTAAGGGAAAGTGATTTTGTAATACTCGTCACAGAACCCACACCATTTGGGCTGAATGACCTTAAGCTGGCAGTTGAGACTGTCAGAAAAATCTCAATTCCCTTCGGTGTAGTGATAAACAAGGACGGAATTGGAGATGATGGGGTGGATTTATACTGTAAGTTGGAAACAATCCCCATATTGATGCGTTTTCCCTTTTTAAAAAGGGTTGCAGTTGCATATTCAAAAGGAATACCTATAATTGATACAGGTGTTGAATTTGAAAAAAAGTTCAAAGAATTATACGGTAGCATTCTTAGCATAATACAAGGTAGTCTATAGAGATTGATGAAAAGTCTATGATGATTGAGTTTCTTCCTATACTGAATCAGTCCTTGATGATATCCCTGTTTGTCTTCTCGATGATGCTCATAGTAGATTACCTTAATGTGCTAAGCAGAGGAAGAATGCCAGCGATGATGAGGGGTAGGGTGTGGAGACAGTATTTACTTTCTTCCTTCCTCGGGGCGACTCCAGGGTGTCTCGGCGCATTTACGAATGTTTCACTCTATGTGAGGGGACTCCTTTCCTTTGGAGCAATTGTTGGAGGGATGATCGCGACATCCGGCGATGAGGCATTCGTTATGTTTGCACTCTTTCCAAAAATTGCCTTGATACTTACAGTCTCGCTGTTTTTTATTGGAATCTTTCTTGCATGGGTCACAGACAAAATTGTGCCCCTGCTTAAGATAAAGCCCTGTGAAGAGTGTAAATATGCTCCTCTGCATATAGAGGATGAAAATAAGTGTAGGTGTTTTGATATATCGGTGTGGAGAAGTCCGTCACTCAATAGGGTAATTTTTCTCATTATAATTCTGTCGTTAATTATTGTTATGGGCGTTGGTCTCATTGGCCCCGAGGTATGGAACTGGCAGAAAAAAAGCATTTTCACATTGCTTTTTATTGTTGGATTTATTATTGCCACAGTTCCAGACCACTATCTGGACGAACACATCATCATGCATGTCATTAGAAAGCATATATGGAGGGTGTTTCTGTGGACATTTTCTGCACTTTTGTTTATCCACTACGGACTAAATCACTGGAATCTTGCAGAATTTGTCAGGTCGCATCTATTGTGGGCATTGCTCATATCGGCATTTGTGGGTTTAATACCCGAGTCGGGCCCACATCTTGTGTTCGTGACCATGTTCGCCGGGGGACTTATACCCTTTTCAGTGCTTTTGACGAGCAGTATAGTTCAGGATGGACATGGTATGTTGCCACTTCTTTCGTATTCCATCAAGGATACACTTTTGATAAAATTGTTCAATCTTGTATTTGGTCTTGGTCTTGGCACAGCGCTTTATATCTTTGGATTATAGGA
>DAOUSS010000235.1 GCA_030627085.1 Candidatus Stahliibacteriota bacterium
AAACACGAATATCACGAATTAACAAATTGCACGAATTTCTTTTGTTTTTGAGATGTTTTTATGTTATTTGTGTGCATTCGATTGATTTGTGTAATTCGTGGTGTCTTTTTTCTTGACAAAATGGAAATTTTGTAGTATATTTAAGGAATGAAGAAGTGGAAGATAAAAGACCGACCGAATACCTCCCATCTTGAAAAGCAGCTTGGGATTTCATCTATTCTTGCGACTATTCTTTACCAGAGGAATATTAAAGAGATTGAAGAGACAAAGCAATTTCTCTCACCTCAAATCTCTCATCTTCACTCTCCTTTTCTCTTTCCCGATATGGAAAAGGCGATTAATAGAATAAAAGACGCAATTAAAAAGAGGAAAAAGATGCTTGTCTGGGGGGATGAAGATGTTGATGGAATGACCGCCGCTAGTGTCCTTTTTAAGGTGCTGAAGGATCTCGGTGGAAATGTCTCATATTGGATACCGAGAAGGGCTACTCATGGTATCGGGCTCTCTAAGGAGCGTATGGAGAGAGCTCTTGAAAATGAAGAACTGCTCATTATCACGGTAGACTGTGGCAGTTCTGATGGAGATATTGTCGAATTCGCCAAAGAACAAGGGATAGATATTATAGTCACAGACCACCATGAGGTGAGACATCCGCCCAATTCCTTTGCATTTTTAAATCCAAAGGGCTCCTCATATCCATTCGAGAACCTTGCAGGGGTTGGTGTATCGTTAAAACTTACACTGGGACTTGTAGATAGTATTCTTGGAATTAGAACCGATGACTTCTTCCGTGTAAGAAAGGACCTGCTTCCGCTTGTGCTACTTGGAACTGTATCGGATCGTGTATCTCTCTTAGGAGAAAATAGAATACTTGTTAAGACTGGTCTGGAGGCGTTCCCAAATGTCAATCAGCCCTTCATTCAAGCGATAGAGGAAGTTATTGGGGTTACTGAACCTGTTGTAGAGGAAATATTTGAGAAAATTACTTCTGTGTTATCTGCCGGAAGAGGATTGGAAACTGAGAATCCTCTCATGAGATTTTTCTTGACCGATAGTGTTGATGAGGCAAAGGAGATTCTTGGAGGACTTCTGAACGCCCAGCAGGTATTTGAGGAGGAATTTGAGGTTGTATACAGGGAGTGTGTGAGGAGGATAAATGATAAAGGGATAATCGTTCTGGATGGTGTGCCGTTTCAATTTTTAGGTAGCTGCGCATCCAGGTTGGTAAAGGAAACAGGAAGACCCGCAATACTTATAGGTCATAAATCGGGTGATATTTATATTGGAGAAGGGAGGGCACCTTCTGACTTCAATCTTGTAGAATTTTTTGCTCAAAACGAGGAACTGTTCACAAGTTTCGGGGGACATAAACCTGCTGCGGGATTTTCGATAAAAGAAGAGCATGTAAAATCCTTTATTAAGAATGCATCTAAGGTTAAATATAAAAAAGAGATTAATAAGGGGGATATACTGGATATAGATGCTGTTGTGAATGTAGATGAATTCTCTGCCAATCTCTTTGAGGAGCTTATGCTTTTATCTCCATATGGCGAAGGTAATCCTAATCCAATTCTTGCTACTATGGGTGTAAAACTCCAGAAAGATAATAGTGGGTACAGATTTGCGAATATTTCTGATATTTCGATTATAGCCAGAGGAACGGTAGCAGTTGATAAAAGGATTGATATTGCTTACTCCATAGATGACAGAGGTGTCTTAAAGATAGAGGATTGGCGATAAAAAAATCAAAGTGCAAATATCAAAAATAGCTATATGGAGTGCAGTTGCACTTCTTACCCCTTTATTTCTCTATGGGGTAAATGAGGGATATTCTGTAATTACGGAGAACTCTTCCTGGGGTATTGTGATGGGGCTTGACGAAAGCGTCGATTATAGAACCGAACCCGTCTCAAATTGGGACAGTTTGTACTGTCCGCGGCTTGATTCTATGCAAAGTTGTGGTTTATCCTGGGTTAGACCTAATTACATCATGAAGATCCTCTTAACGAGTTAGGAAGGTGCTTATGAGGAAAATTTTTAGAAATGTTATATTGTGGGGAATTGTATTTGTCCCGCTCTGTGCCTTTGCTACAGACTGGTATATAATGGATGTTGATACTACGCCGAACAGTGGAGTATATGGGACATCAATCGCACTCGATTCACTCGGTATACCACACATTGCTTACTGCAGGTATAATGGTCCCGGTCTTATGTATGCGTCATGGATTCCAGATGATTCTATCTGGATTATAGAGTCTGTCTTTGATTCTGCTGGGGTAAAGAGTGAAATTGATGGTCCAAAGATTGCAGGTGGTGACCCCTCACTTGCTTTTGATTCAAAGGGCTATCCTTGTATCAGTTTCTGGTGGGGTGATCTGGGTTATGCATGGAAGGATAGTCTTGGCTGGCATACCACACATCCTAATCCTGGTCCCTGGATAGAGGGGACATCTCTTGTATTGGATCAAAATGACTTCCCACATATTGGATACTCAGTGGATATAAGTAATGAAGAGGCTTTGGTTCTGCATACATACTGGGGTGAGTACAGTTGGCACACTGAAATTGTGGATACCATCTTTACAGGTTGGCCCGGAAATGTCTCTCTCACGGTTGACCAAGATAATTATAGCCGCATTGCATACGGTCGACTCCGCAGAGAAGAACATTACTACGGTCTTCCTAATAAAGGGATTAAATATGGAGTGCGAGACGAAGATGGAGAGTGGCAGATTGAGGAGATAATAGACAGTGCCGATACAGTTATTGAAGTTGAAGCCAGTCCATCTCTTGCCTTAGACAGCTTGGGTCGTCCCTGTATTTCTTATAGAGGAGCTGCAATTATAGATACAACCATAAGAAGGTTAAAGTAT
>DAOUSS010000064.1 GCA_030627085.1 Candidatus Stahliibacteriota bacterium
AAGTGTCGCTCTCAACTTGCCGTTAACCTGAATAGGGATCGTCACAAACTCCTTTCTTACAAGTTCCTCGCTATACTCGGGCCACGGCATCTGTGTAACATTGCCTTTCTTTCCCAAAATCTGCCATAACTCTTCACATATATGGGGGGCAAACGGAGAAAGAATTAAAATCAGGTTCTCAGCAACCTCCTTGTGGGTAGCATCATCCATAGAGATATTATATATCTTGTTCATAAACTCCATAATAGATGCAATTGCGGTGTTGAACTTAAACGCCTCTATATCTTCCGTAACCTTTTTTATGGTTCTATGGAGGGACGGTAGGGGTGAACTGCTGTTCACCCCTACATGCCCTATTTTGTTTTCTCTTCCAACAACGAACCTCCAGACTCTTCTTAAAAATCTCTCTTGCCCGATTATCCCTTTTGTATCCCATACGACAGGCTGGTCAAATGGAGCCATAAAAAGCTCATACAGCCTTAGTGCATCTGCACCATGCCTTTCCACTATCTCATCAGGGATTATCACATTCCCCCTCGACTTTGACATCCTCTTCCCTGTTGGAGCGTGGACTACACCCTGATTTCTCAATCTAAAAAAGGGTTCAACAAAATTGATAAGCCCGGCATCGTACATCACCTTTGTCCAGAATCTGGCGTAGAGTAGGTGCATTACAGCATGCTCTGCCCCACCGACATAAAGGTCAACAGGAAGCCAGTATTCCACTTCTTTCTTGTCAAATGGTGCCTTATCGTACTTTGGAGACACAAATCTCAAAAAATACCATGATGAACAGGCAAACCCACTCATTGTATCTGTTTCTCTCTTCGCTTCACGACCACATACCGGGCAGGTGGTATAAACAAATTTAGAAATACCCGCCAGGGGAGATTCTCCTGTGCCAGATGGTTTGTAGTCATCTACATCTGGCAATAGAACAGGGAGGTCTCTTGCAGCAATTTCACCACACTTTTTACAGTAAACTATAGGAATAGGTACGCCCCAGTATCTCTGACGCGATATAAGCCAATCTCTAAGTCTATAGTAAGTTACTCGTTGTCCTATACCAAGACCCTCTATATATTCTACAATCTTCTGCCTGCCATCCTCTGATGGAAGATTACTAAAGTCACCCGAGTTCACCATAATGCCTTCTCCTGTATATGCGCACTCCATATTTTTACCCTGTAATCTGTGTTCTGTGTTCTGTATTACAACTTTTATCGGAAGTTTATACTTTTTTGCAAAGATAAAATCTCTCTCGTCATGTGCCGGAACTGCCATAATCGCACCAGTAGCATATGTAGATAAAACATAATCAGCGAGATAGATAGGAATTGTCTTATTATCTAATGGATTTATCGCGTAGCTACCTGTAAATACACCTAAGGGTTCCTTCTCTTTTGAAAGCCTCTCTATCTCCGACTCTTTTTTAACCATCCGCATAAATTTATCTACTTCATCCCTTCTATTAGGACTCACGAGTTGTCTTACTATTGGATGTTCCGGTGACACCGCCACGTATGTCATACCATATATTGTATCAGGTCTTGTGGTGAACACGTTTAACTTTGTTTTTAATCCAGTTACGGGTATTTCAAATTCTATACCTTCACTATATCCTATCCAGTTTTTCTGCGTTTCCACTATATTTTCAGGCCAGTCAACCAGTTTAAGGTCTTTAAGTAGCCTATCGGCGTACGCGGTTATCTTAAAAAACCACTGTTCTTTTTTTATTTTTTTAACCTCTGTATGACATCTCCAACAAGTATTACCCTCCACTTCTTCTCTTGCAAGCACCGTCCCACATTTTGGGCAGTAATTTACAAAAGATATCGCTTTATATGCAAGTCCTTTATCATACAAAAGAAGGAAAAACCATTGTGTCCATTTATAGTAATTAGGAGTGGATGAATTTATTTCTCTTTCCCAGTCATATGAGAGACCAACTATAGAAAGTTGTCGTTTATAATTTGTTATATATTTCGGAACTGTGATTTTTGGATGGAGTGCTTTATTTATTGCCTCATTTTCTGCTGGAAGCCCAAATGCATCCCATCCCATCGGATGTAGAACATTATATCCTCTCATTCTCTTATACCTTGAAATCACATCTGTTGGTATATAATTACGCAGGTGTCCAACAGAGAGACCATCCCCTGATGGATATGGAAAAAAGTCTAAACAGTAAAACTTCGGTTTATTTTTAATTGTAAGTGTTTTATAAAGTTTCGTCTTCTGCCATATCTTTTGCCATTTTTTATCTATTTCTTTTTGGTTATACTCTCTCATATTTTAAATGTCTATTATTACTAATACTAATAAATCTATAATAAAAATTAGACTATATAGTAGGGTATGTGGAATTTGGGATAACGAGAGGTATCTATATAATCCTTTAAGAGTTATTTTAAATTTGATGTATGTGGAGAAAGTGTTTAAAAAGTAGTAGTTATCTACATTTTTATATTTCTAAGTTTTTTTATAATATAGTCTATATCAATTTTTATCTCGTTACTTTTAGTTATTAAAGATCTTATTTTTTCATAATCATGTAGTATAGTTGAATGGTCTCTTCCACCAAAACCTTTTCCTATAGCCTTTAAAGATAAATTAGTGTACTCTCTTGAGAGATATATAGCTATCTGTCTTGGGAAACTCAAGGATTTTACCCTTCTTTTTCCCCTTAATGCCTGTGGTGTTACGCTATAATGGTTTGATACAACTTCTTGAATCTTTTCTATGGTTATCTTATTAGTCTTTGCTTTTCCAAGAATGTCATCCAGTATCTGTTTGGAGGATTCTAAAGTCAGTGGTGTATCAGTAAGCGATGTAAGCGCCAAAAGTGTAACGAGTGCGCCCTCTAACTCCCTTATATTTGATTTTATCCTCTGGGCAATATAGAGTAATATATCATTTGATACAGTTGCTCCGGCTAATGCCGTCTTCTTTTTTAGAATAGCAACCCTTGTCTCAAAATCAGGGGGTTTGAGATCACAGACCAGACCCCATTGAAACCTTGATAATAATCTTTCCTCTATACCTTCTATCTCTATTGGAGGTCTATCGGATGTCATAACAACCTGCTTGTCCTTATCGTATAAAGAATTAAATGTATGAAAGATCTCTTCCTGTAACCCCTCCTTATTTTGTATAAACTGCATATCATCAATAAGAAGAATGTCTTTACCTCTGTATCTCTTTTTAAATTGTATGGTTACTCCGTTCTGTATTGCATCCACCATCTCGTTTAAGAACTTCTCACAAGATGTATAATACACTTTCAAATCAGAATGATTATCTCGTACATAGTTCCCTATTGCCTGGAGTAGATGGGTCTTACCAAGACCAACTGCTCCATATATAAATAATGGATTATACGCCTGTCCCGGAGACTTTGCAACAGCGAGTGTAGCAGCATGTGCGAACCTATTCCCGGAACCGACTACAAAGGTATCAAACGTATACCTTTTCTGGAGATTATATCCATCTACACGGTAGAGCGTTACCTTCCTTGATGTAGGTGCGATTCTCTTTTCTACCGGGTTAAATTTTATAGAGATGGTATCTCCGACGATACTGTCAAAAGCGCTATCTATGATATTACGGTAATGCTCCTCAATCCAGTCAACAAAAAACATATTTGGAACATCCACAAAAAGAGAGTTTCCTTTTATAGATACCCCTTTTGTGGGTTCTAGCCATGTTTTAAAGGATTGAGGTGGAATTTTATTGCTTACAATGGATAATACCTCATTCCATAATTCCTTTGCCTTATCCGGTTGAATTTTTTCCACAGGAATAACTCCAATTACAATATTGACATACCATCGAAATACACAAACTTATCCACAAAGTTATCCACAAGCTGCTTAAAAAATAACTTCTTGTTATATAAGATGTTACAGGTAACTCTCGGCAAAATAAAAGGGTTTATAAACAAACAATTGTAACATACCATATTTTGCATATTTATAAGATATATTTTCATATTTTTAATAATACTATTTATAATAATATATATATAATATAATAAAAAAACAGATTTGTCAAGAAAAAAATTCTTATTTCTACTTGACTTTTTACTAAAATCAGGTTATACTTTATTTTCTACTTATCCACGAAATCCGTTAGCTAACGGATAACAGATGCGTAAGATAGAAAAAGTAAAGATTATATTGGTTTTTCTCCATGAACGATATAAGGAGAGACACGGCACCCAATCTCCTTTTCGCGTGCTTGTGTCAACTGTCCTCTCCCAGCGCACGAGAGATGAAATTACAGATATTGCAACAGAGAGACTGTTCTCCTTGTATGATACCCCTCAAAAATTGGTAGATGCATCCCTTTGGGAGATAGAAGATAGGATAAAGCCCGTTGGTTTCTATCACACAAAGGCAAAGAGATTGAAGGAGATCTCATTGATACTCATACAGAGATACAACGGCAATGTTCCAGAGGATATTGATGAACTCCTCTCCCTACCGGGAGTTGGAAGGAAAACTGCAAATTGTGTTCTTGTTTACGGATTTGGTATCCCTGCCCTTGCAGTTGATACACATGTCCACCGGATATCAAACAGGGTAGGATTGGTTGATACCAGAAACCCCCACGACACAGAGGTTGAATTATCAAAGATCGTTCCTATAAGAGAATTTGGATTTCTTAACACATCTATGGTTCGTTTCGGGAAAGAGATCTGTAAACCACTATATCACCTTTGTAAGACATGTGGCATCAAAAATATCTGCGATAGAGAAATTGGTCATTAGGCATTGGTCATTAGGTCATTGGGTACTTTATCCTTTTTCCTTGTTATTCTAATCTTCAATCTTTGTGTTCTTTGTGCCCTTTGTGGTGAAAAAATCTGTACTTTAACCTTTATCCTTGTTCTTTTGTTGGTGTCTTCCTGCCTACCGCTGGCAGGGGTATGGACAACCTTGGTAGTCGCAGGCTTCAGCCTGCGGTTTACACGCAACCTAAAGAGGCTGTGCAGAAAGTAGGGATCTGGTAGCCGCAGACTTCAGTCTGCGAATAGAAGACGCTGTTCTGGATTCAATTTACGCAACTTCCCCTGTCCAAGCAATTTACCACAAAGTTCACAAAGGACACAAAGTTTAAAAAATAAATAGCTTCTCTTTGTGTGCTTTGTGGTGAATTTTTTACCCGTTGTATTGTAAGATTCTTAGGAGGACAGATATCAAAAAATCTTGACATCAACAGGGTTTTATGGTATAATAAAAACTATCACTCTGAACAGGATTTGGTGATCCGTCAGCTGACGGATATCTGGTTAGTATAGTGTGGAGGGTAGCATCTGCCGGGGAGGAGATTCGAACTCCTACACCCATACGGGCGCTAGCCCCTCAAGCTAGTGCGTCTACCAATTCCGCCACCCCGGCTGTGGGAAAATATTATAACACAAAATTTGGGTTTTGTCAAGGAAAAAGACACCACGCCGATGGCGGGGTGACAATAGAAGGACTTTTTTGGACGCAGATATTTCTTAAGTTTTGTCAAGTAAAAAATTTTCACCCTCAAACCAAGTCCCTGACAGTGTTTGAGGTCAAGTGAATTTGCTCTTTGACATTCGTATACCCTGAGAATGCTTTGCCTCTCATTGTGAAAGAGCACTGTGCTGTTTTATTCTTGCTCTGGCTGTTATTTTCTTCACCGTATCTTCCATCGCTGCACTTATATGGGTTGGCGGGTCTGCATAGCTTATCACTCTGCCATTTTCTATTACGGGAAATGGCTTCCAGAGAGGGGAATCTTCCGTTGAATTTTTTCTTGACATCCGGGATTTTTTATGGTATAATCCTCTGTGGAGAGGGCTTTTTATGTGTGAGGAGTTATCCCGCTTCTGGTGGGAGAGACTGCCTTGATTTAACTTAATCGCCCTCTCCTTCTTCTTTCTCTTTGAAGGGAACTTCTGGAGAACCAGTCTTCTTGCCATCTCCTTCGGGATATCTATGCCATTAAGGTCCCTGAATTGATATATAGCCTCCCCCAATGTGATCTCTCCCCTCTCATACGCCTTCTTCCTCTTCAAGAGGGTATATGCGACCCCTGCCTTTCTGTTTGCCAGCGCAGTGACGGCCTGATTGTGGTGAAGTCCACGATGAATCAATCTATTGTGGAATCTGGCATCTTCTACATCCCACCTGCGACCGGACTCTGCTGCCATATGAAGATACTTCTTTAGCATATTGCATCCCGCTCCTGTTATAGGCAACCCCTTCTTCTCCTTGTTACCAGATGCTTTCGTTCTTGGGACATTCCCATTGAAGGACTTGAACTTGCGAATATTCCCAAACCTGTCTACATCACCTCCAAACGCCAATACCACAGGAGCAACTCTATCGCCAAAACCCGGCTCTGTCTTCAGGATACCATAAGGATCGAGTTCCTTGTAGAGAGACACCACCTTCTCCTGCGCCTTTTTCGCCATCTTCTCATTATACTCTAATCTATCCATCTCCATATTGAGCTCGTATTTTATAACCTCGTAGTCCACAGGCATCATGCCATTTGTCTCTGCGTCTTGGTAGATTGCTATTGCAGATAGAGCTGATTCGTATATCTTTTGGGCAAGATTGTTGTCTACCTCCCCATGCGCATGGTTCTCAAGAAATGTGGCAAGTCTTTTCACCCCCAGACTGACAATCTTGTGAGGGTCTATATATTTCCGGCAAACTGCCCTTGCAACCCTGGTGAACTTGTTTTTGCCAAAACAGCAGAGAAGTTCTGGATTGGCAAAGTGCACCATAGTATGGAGCCTGTTCTTTATTCTTGATATATCACACTCTATTCTGTCCATCTCTCTACAATATCTCTGAAGAGAAAATATATCCATCTCCGGAATGTAGACAGGATACACATCGTCATCAACAAGTGCTATCTTCGCAAGGGTTTTGGCATCTATGTTGTTTGACTTATGGTGTCTCTTATAGAATTTTCGTAGGTCCGATGCCTTCTGGGGGGTTACCCTGTATACCCTATACCGTTTTGCAACCAAGAATACGCACAGCGGGATCCAGGAAGTGGATGTAGGTTCTGTGCAGAATATAATCTCTGTATTCTTGTCTGCTATATTCTTTATCCGTTTCATAAGGCTTCTATATCCGCGAATGCCCTGCGTGAACTTATGCGACTTTACGACAAAGTTTCTCGTCTCTGGGTCATACACAGCTGCCTCATGCCGACTCGTGATGCCCAGGTCTATCCCTACATATAGCCTGCGTGCCATAATGCCTCCTTTTCAGGAATTACTAAAGAGACAAAAACAGGAGTCAGAGGCAATTCTCAGGGCATCTACGGGTCCAATTTGTTTTCTACCTGTCGGTAGACAGGGACCACCATAATTGTGGTTCATTCGGGACCCCCGACGTAACGTCGGGGTCGCCAATTTCTTAAATCGGTGCTCCTCGTAGAGCCCGAGATCACAATATCTGCGCCGAGGCAGTCTCTCCCCCACCTATGCATAGGTGGGGGATTAGCTCCATCATTTACGCTTTGTCGGATCCTCCGACTCTACAAGGAATTATACAGGCAAAAATCCAATTTGTCAAGTGTCAAAGAGCAAAATTCACTTTTTTCAATATCAACCTAAAAAGAGACAATATCATTATACAATTAACGC
>DAOUSS010000007.1 GCA_030627085.1 Candidatus Stahliibacteriota bacterium
AATGGCGAAGAAAAAAATGAGAGGGTATGCCCCGAAATGCAGAAATAGACAGTAATTGAAAGCAATAACCACCTTCGTTTTTGTTATAATGGTGAAATTTATAATATGTGGGAAAAGTTATGTAAATGCAAGATATTCCTTATAAAATGATGAATGTCTCATTTTAATGTTCCCAAACGTCTCATTTTGAGTGTTGCGTAACAAAAGTTCATTTTTTTCTTGACAAATTGGCATTTTTTTATTATAATATAGATAGATAATGCTATTTAATCTTTTTGACTCTGTTAATTAAAAGATACTGGAGGTGAGAGCCTATGATGTGATTGGAGAGTATCAGCACTTGGAGTAGCCCATGGTTTTTTATTTACACCTGTACAATTTGACCAGAAAGCATTATCTAAGAAAGAAACCCAACGTCACTTTTCTCCTATTTGCATTAAAAGATGTAGTATTGTTTTAATGATTAATTCATTCCCCTCTGACCCTGCAGTTTGACTCTAAATCTCAAACCGTTAAATCTTCAAGCGTCTTTTCTGACATATACAGCCATACCTGGAAGCAACTCTACCCTATATAGTTAAGGCTTTTATACTCTCGAGTTTACCAACAACTCTGATATTTTATACTTAAAAGAGAGTAAGAATATGTTTTATTCTTTGTCTATATTCTGGTGGGTTCCAGATTTTGAGCAAAATGAATATCTGAACGAAATCACTAACAATTTTAACAACTTAATATCCCTCGAGTGTAATCTACATTCTGAGGGATTTTTTTATTCAAGATTCAGCCTGTCTACCCTGCCTGACGGCAGGCAGGCGATAGGTAGAAAGGTATGTTTAGTTTTGCCCTGTGCCTATCAGGGTGTGGAATAGATCTATTTGTAATTTTGATATTTGATTGATTTACTTAACCAATACTCATAGCTAATAAAACTGTCTATGAGTATTATACCAGGGGGAGAGATGGGAGAAGAATTTGAAAAGATTACCAAGCATGTGGTCAAGTATTGGTGGGACAAGGGCTACTTTACGATACCACTACCTAAGAAGGGGAGAAAAGAATTTAAATTAGATCTTCCAGCTTTTAAAAAATTTGATATACTTGTTATGAAATGGAAGGAGCAAGATAATGTGGAAATTAAAGCAGTAGAAAGTAAATTAGAACCAGAAGAGGCGATACCTCAGGCGCTAATTTATCAGCTCTGTACACCGGAGGTTTATATAGCATCAAATACGCTTATTGACGATATTGACGAAGATCTTAAGAAACTATTAAAGGTATGCGGGATAGGATATATTTCAGTCTCTGACAAGGAGGTCTGCATAAAACCTAAGCCCAAAAGACGGCGAGGAAGATCTCAGTTAGTCCCCATGTATCGTGACGAACTACTGTCAAGAGCCAGAGCAATCCTTGGATTCTATGACTTTATGGAAAAGGGATTTGGTATGGAAAGAGAAGATATATTAGAAAAGATAGATTATGGAGTTAGAACAAAATGGATATCAGATAAAAAAGCCAACAGCGGAATACAGTGGTCGCTAATCTGCGATGAAGACCCTGTGGAATTTGGGATAAACTTGGAATGTGCTGATGTTTTCAGAAAATGCTTTTCTGAGAAAACTGAAGATGAAATAAAAGATTTACTTAATAACATAAGGAAGAGACTTCCACCAAACTTTTTAATCAAATTTATGAGAAGATGTGAAAAAGGTAAAAAACCTGGGCGAGGAGGAGAGTACAAAAAATTTTCCAAGTTAGAATGGAAGAAGAGAAAAATAGGCAAGCTTAGCAAGAAAGATATAGAACTTATACCCCAAATAATTAAGGAGGAGAAAGAGGGGTACGTTTGGTTTGGGGTTTATGGAGAGGTCTGTAAAAGGAGAGAATTCCTATCCAGAGATGATTTCTTGGGTAAACTAAAGGATATTAAAGAGAAACATCTCGAACAGTTTTATAAAAGATTAAAATAGATAAAGATGGAAGGTTCTTCTCCAATTTAGTGGGTTCCAATACTAACCAAATGGTGGACAGGCTTGACAATATGGCTTCTTGTATTTAAGGAGTAATTCATTTTTCATTTCATAAGCGCGGGTTTTCGGAAAATGGCTTTTGAAAATGTAGGCACGATTTCAAATCATGATAGCACAAATTGAATTTGTGCCTACAAGTGCTCTAAGTGGACAGTTCATATACGAATATGCAAAGAGCAAGAACTCAAGAGGATTTGACCCTATATTCTACCCACTAAATTGGAGAAGAACCTTAATTTTAAATTTTTAAGGTGGAAGAGACAGTGTAATTTTGATGAAAAATTTGGTGTAAAATTACGCATACTTATAACTAGCTCTATTTCGTAAGAACTCAGGGTATAAGAAGTTTGAGCAGAAAAGTAAGTCAAAAAGCGCGTTAACCAAAAATTACAAATGTCTAATGTCAAGACCCGACCTTTGATTCCTCTCTCCAAGGATAACATCCTACCTGGAATGAAAACTTAATAACGGGAAATTGTAATTCATAGAGTCCAAATTGCAATAGTAGTTATTTCCATTTTTCAGCCTGACCCCATTTTCTCTTTTTTACCCTCTATTATTAAAATTTTCGCAAATTTCGATTGTACATAAACCAAATTTGTACAATTTTCGATGATCTGGAATCGTAATATGTTAGCAGGGAAGGAAGTGGACAGATCAGATGATGTGTTAGGAGCCATATAAACAGGGATAGAAAGAGAACACGAAGTGTCTCCAACTTAAGAGATAAAAAACCTGTCTACCGACAGGTAGATAAGAAATAAAAAATCTCTTTCCTGCCTGACGGCAGGCAGGCAATCTCTTACAATCCCTGTTAAAAAAATAGCAGAGATAAAAAGAGAGGTTAGGACAAAGAAATAAAAAAATTTTTGCCTTACATCGTACCATTAAATCTTCTCTTTGCAGGCCTCGCTCATCTTTCCATAATATTTGTCGTTTTTTGAAATTTAAAAAAATATCTTGACTTTTAGCAAGAAGTATGGTATAATTTTTTGTAGACTCCCCAATATTAAAATAGTTGGTAAGTTGGTTGATACGCTGGTAAGGTAGGGCAAGGCTTTAGCCTTGCTAATATATCCTTTTTGCAAACCTGAAGGTTTGCCCTACTTAAAAATTTTGTATTTTGATACCTGCCTGACAGCAAGCAAGTTTGGTGTTATTATGGGTGTATATTCATACCTTCTCCAGACAATAAAAAACAAAGGGGCAGGCTTCCTCTTCCTGCTTGACCCGGATAAGACAGACATCAAACAGCTAAAAGCGATAGTTCCTCAGATTGAAAGAGGAGGTGCAGACGCCATTCTTATCGGTGGTAGCACATATGACAGGGACAGTCTTGAAGGATACTTGAGGGAGATTAAGTTAAGTACTGACCTTCCTGTAATACTATTTCCCGGTAATCATCTCCAGGTATCAAAAAATGCAGACGCCGTTCTCTTTCTATCGCTCCTTTCGGGTAGAAATCCTCTCTATCTGGTAGGAGAACAGGTCAGAGGTGCGCCACTCATCAAAAAATATGGGATTGAGCCCATTCCCTGTGGATATATACTTGTGGATGGAGGATGCCCTACATCTGTTGCGTATATCTCAAACACCCTCCCAATTCCTAGAGATAAGATAAACATTGCGAAATTTCACGCCCTTACAGCGCAGTACTTTGGTATGAAATTTGTCTACCTTGAGGCGGGAAGTGGTGCAGAAGTCCCTGTGCCTGACGAGATGATAAGCAGTGTAAAATCATATATAGATATACCAATTATAGTTGGTGGGGGATTAAGAAGTGCATCCCTTGCAAGAGAGAAAGTAAAGGCAGGGGCGGACTTCGTCGTCATAGGAAATGCGTTTGAAGGAAAAACGAAGATAGAGGAGATGGTTGCGGAATTTGCAAAAAATATACATCTAAAGTAACACGAAAAGCTTTTTTAGGAATAAAATCCTATCTATAAAAACAGAACAATGAAACCACTTATCGGTTTAACCACGGGTATAACTGCGTCAAGGTACTATACAATAAGCCACTATATTACAGCAATAATGGAATCCGGTGGTATACCTCTTCTTCTGCCATCCGTTGATGTAAACGGTGAGGGCAATATAATTCTCGCCTCGCATATGCTCTCGAGAATTGACGGGGTCTTATTCACCGGTGGTGGGGATATAGATCCTTTATTTTATGGGGAGCATAGAATGGCGCCGCTCTCCAGGGTGTACAGGAAGAGAGATGGGTTTGAACTTGCGCTGGCAAAGGTTGCTGTGAAAGAGGGATTGCCCGTGCTCGGAATCTGCAGGGGATGCCAGGTTCTGAATATTATGGGCGGGGGTACACTTAAACAGCATGTAGAATCACACTGGCAGGAACTTCCCGAAGAAAAGGCTGTACACCGTATAAAGATAGAGAAGGACACAAAATTATTCGATATTATGAAAGAGAAAGAGGTGGTGGTCAACAGTTTTCATCGTCAGGCAATAAAGGAACTCGCATTTGGATTTATCATATCTGCCTATGCAGATGATGGGATAGTTGAGGGCATAGAAAGCACAAAACATAAATTCGTAATTGGAGTCCAATTTCATCCCGAATATCTTTTTCGGGAGAATCTTGCAGTAAAACGCCTCTTTTCTTCATTTATACATGCCTGCAAAGGCATTCTATGAAATGGACAGGATAGGAACCGACGAATCGGGTAAAGGGTCTTATTTTGGGCCACTCGTAGTGGCTGGTGTGAAGGTCAGTGAAGATGAAGAGAGGTTATTAACAGATCTTGGCGTGCGAGATTCGAAAAAGGTAGCGGCATCGAACATCAAGGCATTAAGTGAGTCAATAACTACAAACTGTGTCCATTCGATTGTTCTGATTACACCAAAGAGATACAACGAGTTATACTCGCGCATGAGGACTATCAATGGATTTCTTTTGTGGGCACATAAGACAGTAATAAAGAATATTCTGAAGGAGACAGAGTGCGAGTATGTTGTGATTGATGATTTCGGAAGTGCAAAACTCATAACTGCATCCTTTCCAAAGATTAAATTTGATATAAGAAAGGGAGCAGAGGATGATATTGCGGTTGCGGCAGCGAGTATAATCGCACGTGATAGATTTCTTACCTGGTTCACAAAGGCAGAGAGGGAATATGGTATCGCCCTGCCTATAGGTATAAATGATGATACTATCAGTTGCGGGAAGGTGCTTATAGAGAAATATAGCAGGGATGTGTTAAGAGAGGTAGCAAAACTTCACTTTAAAACCACAGATAAGATACTGGAAGAATATCGTAAAAGAAATCGCAGAGGCCGCTGAGTTTGTAGGCACGATTTCAAATCGTGCCAGCACAAATTGAATTTGTGCCTACAACCCCACCACAAAAATCAGCGTCAAAGAAAATAATTAACCACAGATGTTCACAGATAGAAATTGGGCTATCAAGCAATCGGGCTATCAAGCTATGGGGAATTGGGTTAATAGGTAATTGGGTAATTAGGTTATTGGGTAATTCAGAATATTTTAATTTAAGCCGGGGGGTATTTATGTTAGATTTTGTTAAAAAAAGAGATGGATACATGGTGCCTTTTAATCCATTTCGCATACAGAATGCCATCTTGAAGGCAGCAAGCGCTACTGGCGAACAACTCGACGCAAAGGCGCTTACGGATAGGGTTGTAGAAATACTTGAAAAGATGGAGCAGGTTCCCCATATAGAGGACATCCAAGATATAGTTGAGAAGGTTTTGATTGAGGATGGCAAGGCTGATACTGCCAAGGCATATATACTGTATAGACAGAGACATGCGGAGTTAAGAAAGACGGAAAAGCTCCTTATGGATGTCAGCGATACTGTCAACGGTTATCTTACAGAGGACGACTGGAGGATGAAGGAAAATGCGAATGCGGACTATTCCCTTTCAGGACTTATGATGCACACGGCAGGTTCTATGATTGCAAGGTATACACTCGAGAACATATACATTTCGGAGATTGCAAAGGCACACACTGAAGGGGACTTTCATATACATGATCTTTCCATGGGCATTGCAGGATACTGTGCAGGATGGTCACTACGGCAACTGCTTTATGAAGGATTCAATGGTGTGCCGAGAAAGGTAGAGGCATCTCCCCCGAAGCACCTTGAGACCGCTCTAGGACAGATGGTGAATTTTCTGGGAACGCTTCAGAACGAGTGGGCTGGTGCTATGGCTTTCAACTCATTTGATACATTTCTTGCCCCACTCGTAAGAAAGGAAAGGTTATCGTATGAGGATGTTTATCAAGCTGTCCAGACATTTGTATTCTCTGTAAATGTTGCTTCAAGATGGGGCGGACAGACCCCGTTTGTAAATCTCACATTTGACTTTACAATTCCAGAGGATCTGAAGGATCAAAAGGTTACCATAGATGGGAAGTATTCATCAGGTTTCGGATACTACGGTGAGTTTCAGAAAGAGGCGGACATGATAAACAAGGCATTCCTTGAGATTATGCTTAAAGGAGATAATAAGGGGAGGATATTTACCTTTCCCATACCTACATACAATCTTACTCCTGACTTTAACTGGGATAGTGAGAACGCGCATATCCTATTCAAAGCAACATCCAAGTACGGGCTTCCTTACTTTTCCAATTTTATTTCCTCGAATCTCAATCCATCCGATGTGCGGAGTATGTGCTGCAGACTACGACTAGATCTGAGAGAACTCAGAAGAAATATTACAGGAGGGCTGTTCGGTTCAGGAGATTCAACCGGTTCTGTGGGTGTGGTGACCATAAATATGCCGAGGCTTGGTTACATGTCAAAGAGTGAGGACGAATTCCTTGAAAGACTGTCATCTCTTATGGAACTCGCAAGGGATTCACTTGAACTAAAGCGCAGAGTTGTTGAACAGAATATACGAAGAGGACTTTTGCCTTATACGAAGAGATACCTTGGCACACTTGCAAACCATTTCTCCACCATAGGGCTTGTTGGAATGAACGAGGCCTGTCTGAATCTGTTTGGAGAGGATATAGGAAGCGAAAGAGGAACAGCCTTTGCAGAGAAGGTTCTCGATTTTATGCTTCTAAAACTATCGGATTTTCAGGAGGAGACAGGGAATATATACAACCTTGAGGCAACACCAGCAGAAGGAACTGCCTATCGTCTCGCAAGGATAGACAAACAGAAATTTCCCGATATAATCACGCAGGGAAAAGAGGCACCGTATTATACCAACTCTACAATGCTTCCCGTGGCCTATACAGACGATATATTCGAAGCGTTTATACTGCAAGAGGGTCTGCAGTCAAAATATACGGGTGGGACAGTCATACATGTATATCTCGGCGAAGAGATAGACGATGAGGACGCCTGCGCAACTCTTGTGAAAAGAATCGCGGAGAACTTCAGAGTCCCATACTTTTCTATGACACCCACATTCTCTATATGTGAGGAACATGGATACATAAGAGGAGAGCATTACACCTGTCCCATGTGTGGCAAGCAGACAGAAGTATATTCACGAGTAGTGGGCTACTATCGTCCTGTCCAAAACTGGAATAAAGGCAAGAAAGAAGAATATAAACAAAGAAAGGTGTACGCCGTAGCACGATAGGAGACAAAAATCTGAGTCATCAGCAGTCCTCAAGACGACCGTCTTCGGCGAGCTCAGACGAGCCGTTCCTGTCTGTTGACAGGTAGATTTGTATATACATATTCCGTTGTTGCTCCCTATTTTTAAAAGGGATTGCAGATAGAAGTTCTGTCTTATGCTTACTTATGCAATAGACCCTGGACCACCTATTGTTCTTGTCTGCCTTCAGGGATATATCCTGAAGGATTTTTTTGTGACAACCGAATTTGAGAAATTAAAAGACAGAATAGGCGAAGGAAGGGTTATAACCTGTACAAAGGGAAGAATAGCGAGATTTACTGCCCCCAAAGACCTCTTAAATGAAGAATTGAAGTATTACATAGAGCTTTCAGACACAGACATAGCAAGATTTCACAAAATGGCATATTCTCAAGAAATGGTGGATGTTATCGCAACTGTACAGAACAACGAGGATGTTGTAAATACACTCTCTCTGCTTCAAAAGATTGGAAGGAGCCCCGATTTTGTGGATATTGACCTTAACGCCCTTCATAAGATATTTCAATTCTCTTATCCTGGAAGAGAACGATACCTTCTCTGTGATATAAAAGAAAATGTCCTCAACCTCGCCTATGATGGGTACTATGGTGCATATATACCAGTTAAAGTCTCTGTGCAGGATGAACTCAAGAAGAGAGTTGCATATTTCAAGAATATCAAGGGGATTATGGTGACAGGGAAGATTGAGATGGTTGTCGGACTTGAAGAACAAACAGGAATATCCGTTGAGGTCATGCGTCCTTTAAGACGGATTTATCCACTCAATCCTGATGCAGTGCAAAAGAGTAATTATCTCTCAACTGCCTTAGGACTTGCAATAGGTTAGGCATTGGATATTGAGTTATTGGGTTATTGGGTCATTGTGGGAGCGACTTCTTAGTCGCGATAACACTAAAATCTTAAATCTCTCGGTGTCCTTCTTTGTGCTCTTTGTGTCCTTTGTGGTGAATTGCCGACGTGCTTCTTAGACTTCGATGTGTTGAGCTACGAAGAGAAGGTGGTTCACGATACTCACGGAAAGCCACATACTCATAAGATGGCTTTTCTGACAGTGAAGCGTCCCCAACGATACAAATGACCAATGACTAAATTATGAAAGTTCCCTCATGGATAAAAACCACTTATTCTCCCCAGGATAATGAGATGAGAGCACTCCTGAGGAATCTCGGGCTTCATACAATATGTGAAGAGGCGAGATGCCCCAACATCGGTGAATGCTTTGGGAGAAGGACAGCCACACTCCTCATACTCGGGTGTATATGTACCCGAAACTGCAGATTCTGTGCTGTAGAAAAGGGAAAGCCATTTCCACCTGATGAAGAGGAGCCAAAAAGGGTGAGGGAAATTGTTGAGAAACTGGGTCTTCGCTATGTGGTGATAACCTCACCCTCACGAGATGACCTCTCAGATGGAGGTGCAACTCAGTTTGCTTCAACTATAAGGGCATTAAGAGATATTGCAGATGTTGAGGTGCTTGTTCCAGATTTTGGAGGCAGCAGAGACGCCCTGAAAACGGTGATAGACGAGGGACCATATGTGCTAAATCATAATATAGAGACCGTTTTCCACCTCTATTCCACTGTTCGACCTATGGCGAATTACAAAAGATCCCTTAAGCTGCTTGAATGGGCAAAGGAAATGGGCACAACCACAAAATCGGGCTTTATGGTTGGACTTGGAGAGGGGATGGATGAGGTGATAGGGCTTATGAAGGACCTGCGAGATGTGGGAGTTGACATTGTTACAGTAGGTCAATATATAAGACCACCTGGAGGGAAGGTAAAGGTAAATAGGTACCTTCCCCTTGAGGAATTTGACGATATTAAAATAATTGCAAAGGAACTTGGATTCAGGGGAGCAGCATCCGGCCCGCTTGTAAGGAGTTCATATAGAGCAAGAGAACTCGCCAGATCTTTGGGGCAGTAAACAATTTTACCTTAATTCCTTAGCCCACGAAGGGCACGAAAATCACAAAAATTTTTCTCTCTGGACGGCGTATGACACTAATAACTGATTGCTGATAACTGCCTACCGAATGTGGGAGAGACTTCCAGTCTCGACAATAATCGGGGTTTGGAAACTCCCACTTTCGTGGTGACCTTCATTAAACCGCCTCTATAGTTGAAGGAGGTTTTGGGGTTATATTATAAGTAACACTCACAACACCTGCCACTTCTTTAGTTATTCTCTCCGCCAATCTATCTAAGATGTCGTAAGACAGTCTTGTTGGTGAACCAGTAACGGCGTCTTTACTATCCCAGCACCTCACTTCTATTTGCATACCATAATCTCTCTTGTCTTCTCTTAGCCCTGTAACTTTGTCAGAATGCAGAATTGCCAGATATTGAAATGCACCTATACTGTGTAATTCTTCTTCAACAATTCTCGTAGCTTTTCTAACAATCGCTACTCTCTCGGGTGTAACTTCTCCTATAATTCTTGCTGCCAGGGCAGGACCCGGGAAAGGCAGTCTGTTATATATCTCTTCTGGAAGCCCCAATGCTTTTGCAACTTTTCTTATTGCTGATTTTCTAAGCTGGATTAAAGGTTCAATAACCTTGTACCCATATACCTCTTCTGGGTTGATCCCGAGTTGTTCAAGAATATTATGTTGTCTTTTCACCCCCGCAACAGTTTCTTCAACATCCGTGTAATTTGTGCCCTGCAAAAGATACTTTGCACTACTCTCTCTTACCAGTTTGCCAAAGACATCCTTGTAAAATGCCTGAGTTATAGCCTCTCGTTTCTCCTCCGGATCAGTAACACCTTTTAATGCGTCAAAGAAAGTTTCTTCTGCATTAATAAGTCCAACTTTTACCCCTAAATTTTGAAACAGGGATACGATGTATTCTGGTTCTTTTTCTCTCATTAAACCGTTGCTAACGAAATGTGTTTTGAGTCTATCACCCAAAGCCCTGTGAGCTAATATGGTAACAGTTGAAGAATCAACACCACCAGATAGGGCGTTGATAGCCAAACCATTGCCGACAGTAGAAGAAATCTCTTTCACCTTATCTTCTATAAACTTCTCAGGTGATAATTCCTCTAACCTTATTTCCTTAATCCCCATATTTCCTCCTTTAGTTCTATCCAGTATTGTCAAAAATTTAACCACAGAGAACACAGAGAATTATAGAGTAATAAAGCCCTTCCCTTCCCCGTTAGATAGTAAACATCTAATGGGGTGAATGACCTCTGTGGTTTCTTTCATATCCTTTCATATTATTTTTGACAGTACCTTTTATCCAGTTGTAGGCACAAATTCAATTTGTGCTATTATTCGGCGTCTTCACCAAAAAGCCAGATTAGCCCCTCTCTTAAAGTATCTCTCCATAGTCCCCAGCTGTGTCCTTGAGGATACTTTCTTAATTCTACAGCTTTAACAGAGGGATTTTTCTTGAAATCATAATAAAACCACATATTCGGGCTAATCAAATCCAGCTCATAGGTTCCCACAACCATAAATATCTTCACGGGATAAGATGCATTGGAGATGTTTTTACCATAAGTCTCTCCGAAATATTCATCATACGCACACATAAAGGCTCCCGAATGACTTAAAATATACCCAAATTTTTGTGGATATTTGTATACAATATATGTTATTATAGCCCCTCCATTTGAAGGACCTATAAGTGCTCTTCCTTCTGCATCATCTCTTGCTGAGTAATTCTCTTCAACCCAGGGAATAAGTTGGTTTACAAAAAAGTTTACATATACATCTTTTTTGGCCAAGATATAATCATTTTCTCTATCTATGGGATCTACAAAAACTGCTAAAACTGGCTCTATTTCTCCCTTATCAATCATATAATCCAATGTATTTTTTGTTTTCCCGAATTTTATATAATCACTTCCATCTTTAAAGTAAAGCACCCTGTATTTCTTAGTCTCGTCATAATTGGGGGGTAAATATATTTTCACCTGCCTCTCGGCTATTATCTTCTTACCCTCTTTAATGGCTTCACATTCTACCACCTTTTCTATAATTTCTCCGTGAGGTATATTTTCATAATAATTGACCTCTAAATGCTCTGGATAACCAGGCATTCTTAACTCTGAGTTTGCTCCAAAACCTCCCTCACAGGTTTTTGGATTTAAAGGGTCTAAAATACCTTCAGTGCCATCAACCAAAAACTTATAATCGAGCCTTGCATCTTTTTCGTAATGTCTTTTCAAATAAAAAAGATCCGTGCCTTCTACTTTATTTAAAGATATTGGGAACGCTTGCCACCCTGTCATATCTCCCATTAGTTCCACTTTGTTCCCGTTTCCTTTATACACAAATACAGCCTCATACGCATTTACAACAGGAAATTCCAATTTCTCTTTTAAAATCTCAAATTCCCTGTCAACAAAATCCTGTCTTTCTTCGACGGGTAAATTTTCTATCTTTTCGATAAACTCTGTGAATACGATAACATTATCTATTACCATTTCTTTCCCATATAAAAAATACCCTATTGATACCAAAACCCAGATAACAATATTTTTTAAAACCCCTATTTTGTGTCTCATAAAGCACCTCCTCCTTATTGGCTCAGACTTCCTCCAATACCAACGATATTGGAAAATGATCGCTGAAACCTTCCGTATCCAGTTCGCTGGATGGTCTTCCAAATCGTCTGGGGATTTTAGAAGTACCTCTCATCATTCCTGAAAATCTTTCAACCTTAACTGAATCCCGTTTGACTTTAATGGGGGCGTTGTCTCTAATAAATCCTCGTGAGACCAGAAATTGGTCAAGCATGCAGGGGAAATTATCAAAGTAGTGAGTGCCCAGTCCTCTCCCCATTAATGGCCACATTAGATTGTACAATCTCGGCGTTCTGGAATTCTTAACCTTCATTATGCTGTTTGTACTTAATGCATATTGAGTGACGGACCTGTTGTGAGGTTCATCATTAAAGTCACCCATAATGAGGATGGCCACATCTTTTCCCTTTTCCTCCTGTATTCGTTCGCACCAATAGCTCAATGTTTCGGCAGCAATGATTCGGTATGGCTCGCTAAAGAATACCCCGCCTCTCCTCGAAGGCCAATGATTTCCGATCAGGATCAAATCCCTCCCAGAAGATTTGCATCTCAGATTTACTTGAAATAGATCGCGAGTCGCGGTTCTTTTAAGGATGATATGGAAAAACTGTCTCTCAAATTCAAACTTGTCACCGTCGTAAATAAAGGCTACATCGATACCCCGTTTATCAGAGGTATCGTGATGGGCGATATTATAATTTCGACCCAGTGGACTTAAGCTCTCCAGCAATTGGTGCAATACGGGCTCGTTCTCTACTTCACAAACACCTAAAATTTCGGGTCCTTCGCCGTCGTTCATCTTCATGATAATTCTTGAGAGTTGTTGGATTTTCTTATCCAATATCTCTTGATCCCAACCGTGCAATTCCTTTTTAAGGTACCTTTTCAACCATTCTGGTCTCTGAGCCGAATTTTCCACATCAAACAGATTCTCAAGGTTCCACCAGACAATATAGTACTCATTCATTTGTTTCTCCTTTTTAAAAAGCGAAATCCTGAATCTTATTTGTATTTGTGTTTCTCTTCGACAGATTGATTACTTTCAACCATCCTTTTCAAATATTTCGCAAAACTTCTTGCATTCTCCAGGTCTTCTTCGTCAGGCCTGCCTTTATTTACTCCGCCAAAGGGCTTTACCCAGAAAGGATATGTATCCCAACCCCTACAATTAAACTCTCCGATTATACGAAAACCCTTTTCCAATAATTTTCTCTTCAATGGCTTGTCAAACTCGTGGAAAAAATGCACCTTTTTCATCCCACTAGTCGAAAAAATAAATGCCTTCTTGCCTTTTTGATTGTTCAATTTGTTAATAAGCTCAAACAGACTTTTATGATGTTTGCCATGATAAATCCCTGAGCCAAGGCCAATTAAGTCATATTTTGAAAGGGTAGCTACATCTACCTCATCTGGTTTTACTAATTCTGCATCAAGAATCTCGGCCATTACTTTGGCAATTTTTTCAGTATTGCCGTGATGCGTTGAATTGTAAATTATTAATATTTTCATTTTTACCTCTCTTTTCATATCTCAAGAGGTCGGCGAGCTACTTTTCGATAAACTGTCCTGTTTTCAAATTTCTTTTACATCTATCCCAAGAATAAATTCTGCCATTCATTGCGATATACACCCCATTTTCAAGAATACCTATTGCCCCGACTGCTGTTCCAATATTGAATGATGCATCAGAATCGGAAAATCTCTCAGGCTTTATTGCCCCTGTTAAGATCATGACCTTATTTTTAATTGCGCTCAGTTTTTTGGCGGTCTCAATCATAGTATCCGTTCCATGTGTTACGATAATTTTATCATTATCTGCTTTTACACACACCTCGTAAATTTTTTCTCTATCTTCTTCAGTAATATCTAAACTATCTTTTTTAAGAACAGATATTATTTCAAATCTAAAATTTGGATTAACTTTCTCCAAAATTCTTTTTACTGCTGGTTCTCCGATTTCAAAACCATAACCTTTTGCTAATTTCGGATAATCTTTGTCTATTGTCCCACCAGTCTGGATGAATGTAATTTTCATAATAAATTAAAGACCTAACTTCAGCGTCTCCTCTTAAAATTATTTCTTTAAACACCAGAGAACTGCCTTTTTCATTAAATCCCAATCCGAACCCCGGTCATCTAATTTATCCTCACCCAAATAGGTTACACCATTAATCACGGTGTCTTGAAGGGTGACGCCATCGCGGTCACTATCTTCCTCGAATTCGGGGTGCGTGCCAATAATAAATACTCTACCCTTACCATAATCAAAAGCTATCATTGCGGGTTGATTTACTACGTCGTACTCTCCCAAAATGGTTATTTCAGCATCCTCGTTGGGTATTGATACCGGACCCCAGTAATAAAGAATCCATGCAGAATCCGGCTCAGATTGTGTTATGGGATGCATGCTATCGATGATGTTCACTTTACACATTCCATACTCAGGATAAGGAACAATCTCATCAATGGGTCCTTTGGTTGTGCCCGGAAATATACCAAGGGACGTCATTGGAAGTTGACTTCCTTGCCAGATGACCTTCTCTCCAGCAAAGTAAGCTCCACCACAAATCCCAATGTAACCTCCGCCATCACGAATAAAATTCTTTATCTTCTCCTCGCCTCCCGAAGAAAGATCCTGAGCATATTGATACATATTTCCACCCGGGATACACAGAATTTTGAAATTGCTGAGCCCCTCGTTGTTAATGTGCCCTGCTTTCACCAATTGGACTGTATAACCCATCCATTCAAACATGTTTTGAGTAGCCTTGATACAATCTTCGTCGGCACCCCGGTCCGAATAAAGGGCTACATTGGCGCTTTTGTCCTGTGGGCTCTGGCAATGGGTAAGGAATAAAAGCAATAAAAAAACAGTTAAGCAACCCATCAGCCATTTCTTCTCTTTCCTTGTTAGTTTTTGATTTATCTCAACCTCCTGGATTTATATTCCATTATAACTGATCTGCGTGTTTATAATTTATCTTTTTATCTTACTCTTTACGGTTTTACTGTCTTTAAAAATTGAATCTACGAATTTGTTTGCTTCTGGAGCCAAAAGCTTCCGATACTCCAGGCAAATCACTTTGGCCTTCAGCCCTGTTCTTCTCTCGATTTTACTATCGGAACTTCTAAAAATCCCGGTATTTTCTTGCCGATAATTTTATAAACGTTTTTCAGTGTGTTTCTAAACATCAAATCAAATCCTTCATCATCGCCAGAATTCATATCTTCTCCATACCACCAGAACCAGTCACTTCCTTCAGCTGCATAGATCTCTTCAAAAGCTTGAACCAGTTTATCGGGTTCAGCTTCTCCACCCTTTTTATATTCTTCCAGGTCCTTTCTGGTTTTACCCAAATATTCCCAGGCGAGATTCTCTTCCCCTTCACCAATCCAGATATTAAAGTTCGGTCCCATCCAGGAGCCACCCCAGAGATTCTCAATCTTTTTCTCCGGAGGATACTTCTTTAGATATTCTGAGGGGGTAATGGTCTTTATTATCTGGTCGCGGGATAATTTAGAATAGAGGGCATTTAAAAATTCTTTTCCATCGTCAGAAAAAAATTCCCAGGCATTTTCACCATCTGAGGCAAGTGTCACCAAATAGGGTTTATCTTTTGGTAATCTCGCATAGATATTGTGTAATCTATCGATAATATCCTGAGCCGCTTCTTCTGCCCTCATCCGCGGATGCTTCCCCCATAAATCAAATATATATCTCTCCCGGAAAATTACCGATAAAGTCTTGCCTCTTCTTTCGCAAACATAGGGTTGACACAACAATTCTGGATTAAGGATATTCCCCCCGATATCTCTTTCAATCTTTATATTCAATGATTTCTCAAGGACGCATTCATCGGTGGCTATCCATTTAACTCCCGCGCCAGCGATTATATCGACTACTTCCTGGGATACTGCCGACTCACTGGGCCACATTCCGAGTGGTTCTCTTCCAAAGTATTTCTTATACAGTTCTATTCCCTTTAAAACCTGAGCTTGAGCATCTTCGGGATAAGAAAATCTTTCCCGGGGCAGGGATATTTCCGGTGCACTCCTCTTTCCCAGATCGGTATCATAGATGAGGGGAAGTATGGGGTGATAAAAGGGAGTAAAGGTTATTTCAATCTGAGCTTTATTTTGAAGCTTCTTATGTTCCGGAATAATCATTTTCAGAATCTCCAGATGTTTCTTTAGTATGATATTTTTCTCTTCCTCGGTGAAGTTTCTACTCTTATCCAGTATAAATCGGATTGACTCTTCTTTTTTAAAATCCGGATCCAGCCAGGCGAGATTAAACCACACCTGCAAATCAAGATAGTCCTGGGTAGTAAATTCACCTATTTTTTGTTCCAGTGTCTTTGAAGATATAATCCGTCCCCTCTTCTCTAAAAGTTCTTTATAACGAGAATAGGGTTCAAGCAGAGTCTTCTGGTAAATATCAAAAAATCTCAAGAGAATAAATCTCTTATCCTCACGGCTGAGTTCACTTGCCCTTTTCTGCGAAAGATAAAAATATTTATCTTGCCCACCGCTAATTATATCTTCCAATTGGATAATCAGAGAAGGCGTAAGATTAAATGTCTGGTGAATTTGGGGATATTTTCCCAATATGTTCGCCATATCATAATAATCTTTAACGGCGTGCATTCTTACCCAGGGCTTAGCATATAAACCATTCTCTGGCTCTTTGGCATACAGGGGTTGATGCTGATGCCAGAGTATTGCTAAATACAAAGGAGGTTTTTCTATCTCTTCCGCCCTTACAAAACTACTTCCCATCATTCCTCCCATGAAAACAAACAGGATAAATTTCTTACACCACATTATACCTCCCCGAAAATGGACCGGCTCCTTTTTTGTAATTTTACCATCTATTTTATAAAATGTCAAGAAGTTTTTGGGAGATTTCTGAAAAAGTGTAGAAATCTCTAATCAGAGGTCTCTGGGTATTTTTTCAGAGACCTCTTTTGGGGAGATGTCTTTTAACAGGGACTTGGACGAGACTTAGACGAGATTTCGAAGAAACTAATAACCAACAGGAAATGTAAGAGATTGGTAAGAGAACTTATTGAGTCTTATATTTATTGAGAAAAAGTTCCAGTCTTGGGTCTATTGTCTCATGTCTGCCTGCCCCGTAGGAAGGAACGACCGTATCGGGGCCTGCCCCGTTTCTCCGAAGGAGCTTTGCGGGATGGTCAGTAGTCTTTGATCTTATTTCTATTTTTCAGCCTGACCCCGGGTTTCTAAAAATAATTCACCTGTTCTTTGAAAATATTGATATTGAATATTTTGTCAAAATGATTAAGCAAATTTAAAAATCGCGCTTTACCATCGGTTGTAAGCCAGTAATTTCCGTCTGTTATCCAATAGAATTTGAAATTAGGAAAGTTCTTTTTAATATACTCATTCAAATCTATGTACTCATTTTGGTTTATTCCAATCTTTGTTCCTGATGTTGAGTAAAAATTTATTTCGAATAAGTATTTAGGTTTGTGGTTACTAAAAATAACAAGATCAAACTTCTTAGGCTTGTTATCCCTAGGTTTAATTATATTCTCGATGTAGCGTTCTGTACAAAAAATCTTATCATTGTTTAGCACACAAGAGTCAATTTGCTGGTACAAATCATGTTTTAAAGTATGTATACCTTTTTCATTCAATAAGCAATCTATATTTTTATAACCATTACTTTCCAATGTCTTTATTATCTTTATCTTGGGATAGTTCCCGTGTAAACCTTTCACATCAAGGGGTATTCTTTTGTTTTTAAGATACGTTTTAATATTTATTGAATCGAGCACCTCGTTTAAGTTTAAATTACTTAGCAAATAATTGGAAAATCTTATAGAAAAATCATCAAATTCACTCTTTACAATTCGTTTTTCTAATATACTGAAATTGTTAGCAATCTTATCGATATACTTCGAAATCGCACGTTTGAAAGTAGCTACGAGGTATCTTTTGTCATATTGTCTGATATTAGCCATAAAATCATCATACTTTAAGGTACGATTGATTGTCATTAAATATATTTTCCTGAAATCAAGGTCGTATTTAAGGTTTAAAATCATATACTCATATATTCCATTTATATTTAGGGAGTTAAGCTTAACTACATCAAAAACAAAATGAATAAGCTGAGCATTTGTGAATCTCATTAATTGAAAGACTTCTTGAAAGATAATAAAACTGCGAGGATAGGTTTTTACATAATCAGATAAATCATTTATATTCCATTCTTCCTTTGATTCTAGTAAAGATATCTCCTCTCTCATTTCATCTAGTAGAATATTTGTATGTCTAAATTCGTCTTGAATAAACTCAAAAAAAGAAATCTTGGATGCGAAGTCAATATAAATATCCTTTGGATCTGCCATTTATTTACCTCCCCTTGCTATTATCTCATAAACAAGAAGATATTGATGGGTTATTTCTAACTCATCTTTTAAACTTTGAGTTTTTGAATTTACTCCCTCTTTGGTAACAATTACAATCTCTCTGAGCCATAGATTATCAATATTCAGCATATCCACCACTCTTTTAGCCAGAGGTTCTATATATTTATTTATTCTTACATCTTGTATTTGAATTACAAGAAATCCTCCCTTTTTAATAGAAGCTAAATCTTGTTCTACAATATTTTTTAATTCTGTTAAATAACAATTAATGTTTGAATAAGAGAGTTTATTACTTAATAATGGGGATTTGATAAAAAGCAATTCTTTAGTTTTTTGATCTCGCTCTCTGGTAAAAGATTCTTTGCTTTTGCGAGTAGAGAGGATTATAGTTGAATATTCCTTACCATTTGAATATCTGTCAATTACATTTTTGTTCAGATGTTTCTCGAAATCCTTTTCTGGTAGTATCCAAACAGTTGTAGTTTCAAATTCATCTAATTTTTTCTTTAACAGCGGCTTCTTTAGGGTAGGAATAAGCAAACCGTAATCTACCCCCCTTTCTCTTACACTTAAAGGAGGATGCGTATTAGGTTTTTCAAAAATCGGTAGATACTCATGAGCCAAAAGAAGAAAATTATATTTTATACTGTTAGCATACCAAAATCCTGTTGTTTTGCAGTTATGTTGTCGCTTGATAACAAGTTCTTTTAACTTAAACCCAGCATTTAAATAGACATTTATGAGTTCAAAGCCTAAAGGAATTACATGTTTTTTTCTCCGTGTATCCCCTATTAAAATTGCACATTGTTTGCCTGGCTTCAGAACTCTAAAACTTTCCTTGGCTACTTTAGACATCTCTTTTAGAAATTCATTTATATCCAAGAATGACAAATCACCTTCTTTAGAATCAGTATAGTGAATAATGTTTGCATATGGAGGATGAGCACAGATTAAATCTACGGAATTATTTTTTAATAACGATAGATTTCTGGCGTCGCCAACCGAAAGTTCCGGTTCGTAAACTTCAAAGTTGCTTTTTTCGTCAATCAAGCGTAATTGTTGTGATTCAACGGTAAAATTTATATTATTCTTTGCTAGTTCAATAGCTTTATCGTTTATGTCAAGAGCTATACACTTTCTGCCTAAAAGCTTACATTCTACAGCCGTTGTTCCAGCGCCGCAGAAATAATCTAAAACTAATTTGCCAGGTTTTGAATATTTGAGAATAACATTTCTTGGGATATAAGGAGACCAATTTCCTCTGTATTCTCCACTGTGAGTAGCCCAATTACCCCTTTGTTTAAAACTCCATACTGTAGTATGTTCTTCTTTAAAATCCTTTGGATGGAGAGTTTTTATTTTTTTTGAGATAGATAAGGAGCTAATATTGATCCCCTTAGACTTAGTAATAAGTCTTTCAATATATCTAAACGTAACCCCATATTTCTGACCAATCTCTATATCAGGAATCCCTTTTGCCTTTTCTTGTAAGATTAGTTTTTGGAGTTCCTTCTCGGTTTTAAAATTTACTTTTTGATTAGACATTGTATATCACCTTTTATTAAGTCCGCCGTTTCGCCTAACTTGTTTATACCCGCAGTTAAGTGCGGATATACTTCCCTATAAATAGTAACTGGGGTCAACCTAACCCCCTGGTTTGTATATAAGTTCGGCCTCCCGTACTTAAATTGATTCTTCTCGTTCAAGTCTAGTCTTCCTGACTTAGAGTAACTTTATTTATCATCATTCAAATCCTGTTTCTATATTATACTACCAAACAAAAGAAATGTCAAGGAAAAATCTTCAAAAATCCCTCAATTTTTGTGGTTCCGTTGGATAAAAACAAAAGCCCCCAAGAGATTCGGGGGCTAAAGACATCATAAACGTAACGGGATGGTTTCATTATGTGTTATCTACCTGCCGACAGGTGTGAAGACTCAACTCCTGTTCGTTCCTTTTCACTGAAGAATAAAGTTATAACCAGCCAAATTGGCACCAGCGTTTACTTCTACTCCAGTATATGTGGTATCCGCCGAAGTATAACCTTCTGCCGAAGCCGTGAGATCGTAGGCGCCTTCCAGAAGTATGAGCTTGTATGCTCCAGTACTATCAGTTACAGTGGATGTGGTATCGTTCTGGGTTATTGCCTCAACAAGTGCATTGGGTATGCTCACTCCAGCAGTATCCTTTACTTCCCCTGATACAGTTCCAGAAAGAACTTTGTTGAATGCTCTGAATGCAGGACGAAGTATATAGCCGCCAGGCGTTCATGTGATTGATTTTGAAGCATCAAAATCTACCAGAATCTCGATCAGTTCGTCCTCTTCTACAGTGAAATCCAGATTGAGCTTAACCCCTGTCTCCACACCACTCGGAACAACTAAAGGATAAGTCTCACCATTTACAATTATCTCATTCGTATCGGCAACCGTAAGCCGCATCTGAGTATAATGTCCCGATTTGAGAGTCACATCACAAAGCACCGCTGTCGCACCGTTAATGAGTTCCAAGAAGTCGTAAGTAGTGACAGAGTCAATAAGCGTTTTCCATCCGTTGTCCGAGCTGTGCACACTTACTTCTGTAACTGTTAGATATATGTGCTCTACGGCTTGAGGTGGAGGTGTGTCGAATGCCTCAAGTTTGATTCTTCCATATCCTTCGGGGCCTGTCTCGCATCCCACAATGAGGACAAGGAAAGCCGGAAGAAAAATATATCCTTTCATGATTCACCTCCTTGTCTTTTGCCTCCATTTTGCCTAACATTATATCAGAACCTAATTTCGCCTATCGGTAGGCTGGGTGGGTAGATTCTTTCAATTCTTTTCTACACCTTTTTGTAATTATACCACCAATTTTATAAAAAGTCAAGGAATTTTTGGAGATTTCTGAAAAAGTGTAGAAATCTCTAATTACACTGATTAAATATAGATTGCACAGATTACGAAAACGTTGAAAGATGTATAAAAATCAAGGTCTTCTATAA
>DAOUSS010000182.1 GCA_030627085.1 Candidatus Stahliibacteriota bacterium
GCGGTAGGACCATAAGGATGATAGAAACAGGGACTCTGGCTCTATGACAAGTTTTAAGAGGAAATAGAGAGGTTGTATGAGACCACAGAGACGTAAGATAAGAATTAAAAATTCTGGTTTCTCTGTGCCCTCTGTGGTTAGATTTTTGACAATACTCACATATGAGAAAGGGGGGAAAGATGAAGAAGATCTTAGTCCTGATGATTCTTCTTATGGCGGTCTTGGGATGCAAGGAGATTAAGAAGACCACGATTTCTGGGACAGTGACCAACGGTGGTAGTCCCGTATCGGGGGCAATAGTTCTCCTCCTTGAGTCTGATTTACTTACAGCAGGGATGTCCCTTAAAAATGGTACATTCACAAGTTCAGAGGGAAAATATGAGATTATAAGAGTGGAGACGGGAACTTATTATATTTCCGTAATCAAGGACGAGAATGGAAACTGGAAATACGATACGGGTACCGATATGTTTGGATGGTATGGAGAGAAGGATACTCTTATGGGTCTTACCATACCCGCTCCCGTTGCTGTTACTGAGGGAGATGACCTCACAGGCATAGATATTGATACGCTCTATGTAGTACCTTAGAGACTTATAGGAAGAGAAAGAACGAATGGAGGTCTACAATGGATATATTTAACAAAATAGTTTCAGCGATAGCAGCCACTTTTGAGTGGCTTGGAAGCAAGATACAGGAAATTATTGATATTATGCTATTCAGGAGGTAAGAGGTTTGTGAAACAGCAAAATAATAAATCGGCCTTTTATTATATGGTCCGTCTGGCTACTCGGATAATCCTCACAATATTTTACTCATTAAAGGTAAGAGGTGCTGAGAATGTTTTAGGGAAAGGCGCTTATATTATTGCAGCAAATCATATCAATTGGTTTGACGGTTTCGTTTTAATGGCTTTATTTAAAGAAAAAATTGTCTTTTTAACTGCAGACTATCTGTTTGAAAGACCTATAGTTAGAAAAGCATTCCTATCCAGACTGGGCTGTATTCCAGTTGGTCAGGGACAAACGAAGAAAGCAATCAAAGAAGCCTTAAATATATTAGGAAAGGGAGGAATAATAGGAATTTTCCCCGAGGGCGGGGTAAGATTAGCAAAAGAAATGCAGGAAATCAAGCGAGGAGCCTTCTTTCTTGCCCGTATGGCAGATGTTCCCATTATTCCAGTGGGTATTCAAGGAACTAATCATCTCTTCTCATCATTTCGGAAAATTCCTCATCCTGGGGAGATAGTTGTTAATATTGGGAAGCCAATTTATCCTGAAGCAACCGATGGGGGAACTGCTAAGCTTATCGTTACTAAAATTACTGAACTCGTGACCTGCCCGTCGCTTTACTCTGGCAAGCGGGAGTATTTGAAAAGATAATTAACTTTCTGATGTTTTTGAGACAGAAGTCTGTATATACATTCTGGATTTATGTTATCTCCATGTTTTGTCTGAACCCCATAGGAACTTTAGTTTCTTACGGGGTGAATACACAGCCATTACAGGGTGAGAGTCAGCAGGAGGTATTCTCATTATACGAGGTAACAGGGATGAAAATCACCTGCACAGCAAGTTGGTTTCTCCTGTCTGGCACAGCAAGTATGCAAGCAATAGAAGAGATGGAACTTGACGGGAGAAAAGTCATTTTGGTGAGAGGAAAAGTGGATAGACCTGGGGGAATCCTGGGTTTCATCGTGAGTTTTCTCAAGCTATATAAGGGAGCAGACACTTTTGATTCCTATATTGATGTTGAGACACATCTACCCGTGCAGTGTATCGAATACAAACAACAGAGAGACGGGTCAAAGAAGGTAACTGAGCATATACATTATGATAGAGCGCAGCAATCCATAGAATCACTCGTAGATGGGAAAGTTCTTAATAATGTCCCTTATGATATCCAGGATGGGGTCTCAGTTCTTATAGACTTTCTGCATAGGGCTAACACTCAGGAAATGGCAATAGGAAAAACTCTTGCAGCAAACATGAATGTTGGCATGAAACCCGGTGAAGTAGTTGTGGAAGTGACGGATGTCGAAGTAGTAGAAGATGGTGTGATTTATACATTAACTTCCAAAAAGCTACCAGATGTATTGAAGTATCCAACTGTGTTGAGCGTCCAATTACTGGACGATGGGAAAAAGAAACTCCCCATCAGTGGAGTAGGCACTATTGAAATCCCAATAATTAGAAAAATCAGGATAAAGGGAACACTAAAAGCGCAAAACCCAGCCCCGCTTAGCGAAGCTGGGCGAGATGCAAATTGAAAAATGTTCACCCTGTGGAAGACAAAGTCTTATTCCTTTGCGCCTTCGTGGTGAATGTCATTTTTACTTGACATTTCCCCTTTTTTATATTATAATCAGTTTCGGGTGAAAAATCGATAAGGAGAAAGGGAGAAGAAGGAGAAATGAAGAACCTGTCTGCCGACAGGCAGGTTTGATGTTTAATTTTTGATTTGATAAGGGAGGTGATTTAAATGGAAGGATATATAGAGAGGATGTTTTTAGCAGGAGTTGGAGCCCTCACCCTCACAAAGGAAAAGGCAGAGAAGATAGTGAGCGACCTTGTAAAGAAGGGTGAAGTAGCCAAGAAGGATCAGCCAGAGTTTGTCAAGAGGCTTCTGGAGAGAGGCAAAGCTTCGAGGGCAGAGATTGAAAAGATAGCTGAGAAGACCGTGAAAAATGTATTGGATAAACTCAATGTTCCGACAAAATCCGACATAGATGCCCTTATGAAGAAAATTGAGGAGTTAAGGAAAAAGTAGGAGTTTATATGGTGAGAAAGATAGGACTTGTCCTTGGCGCAGGAGCTGCAAGGGGATTTGCCCATATCGGTGTACTTAAGGTACTTGATGAAGAGAAAATCCCGATAGATTTTATTGCGGGAACGAGCATCGGAGCGCTTATAGGTGCGATTTATGCTTCAGGTATTAGTGCCAAAGAGATGGAAGAGATTGTCCTCAATTTGGACCGGAGAAAAACCACCTCTTTCTTCACACCAACTATTCCTTACTCCGGGCTTGTTGAGGGTAAGAGAATAACGGAGTTTATGAAATCAATAATTGGAAATCCAAATATTGAGGACTTAAAAATCCCTTTCGCTACTATTGCCACCGATGTTATGAGTGGAAGAGAAGTGATAATGACAAAAGGCTCGACAGTTGAAGCCGTAAGAGCCAGCATTTCCATTCCCGGCATATTTACCCCTTTCAAAGTTAACGGGGATTTCCTCATTGATGGAGGACTCGTTAATCCCCTACCTGTAAATCGTGTCCATGATATGGGAGCAGATTTCATAATTGCTGTTAATGTTCTTCCTTCACCAGAAAAAGAAATTCATAAACTCAGGATAAAAGGTGAAGAGAAAAGACTCCCCACTCTTCCTATTAGTTCGAAAATTGTCAATACTCGTCTCTCTCATTTTCTTGAACCTGTGAGAAATGTCATAGAGAATCCATTCGTCACCCTCACAGGCAAACTGAAGGCCATCCAGGAATCTCCCAGCATTTTCACCGTCATACTTCAGACCACAGCCATTATGGAGCATCAGATACTAAATCTTCAACTCAAGCATTCGAAGCCAGATATTTTAATAGAGCCTGGAGTGGGACTCATCAAGCCACTCGAATTTTACAGAGGTAAAGAGGGCATAGTTAAAGGCGAAATTGCAGCCCGTCACTCTCTAAGTAAGTATGATTTATCTTATCGCAGGTAAGTCCTGCTTCCTTTAATCATTGGTAGGAGCAACCTCCTCAGGCTGTGCAAAAAGTAGGGATCTGGTAGCCGCAGACTTCAGTCTGCGAATAGAAGATGCTGTTCTGGATTCAATTTGCGCA
>DAOUSS010000244.1 GCA_030627085.1 Candidatus Stahliibacteriota bacterium
CTTACAATCCCTGTTAAATCATATAAGACATTGTCTGGAGAGCACAGAGAATTAAATTTACTCTGTGACCTCTGTGGTTTTTCATATTCTTTCAGTGCTGTCGGGAGGTAACTCCCGACAGCACATCCAATCATCATATTAACCTTTTGCCTTGAAAATTTCCCGGACACCGAGCGCGATGGCGAGGAGGAATAACGCGTCTGCAAATCCCAGAAATGATCTCGCCACAAGACTGAATGCCCAAGTTGCACCAACTATTTTTGAGACTATACCGGCAAGCAGGCTCACTGCGCCGATTATGAGACACACATTTATCCATAACTTCATAATACCTCCTTTTTAAGAAAACAACCACAGAGAAAGATCGTAATTGGGTAATTAAGTCATTGGGTAATTTAATGACTAAATGACTTAACAACTCAATGACCTAATGCCACAATGACCCAATTACCTAATGACTTAATGACTGTCTTTATCTGTGTCTGTGCGAATCTGCGTTCATCTGCGTCCTATATGTATTGGATTAGAGTCCCAAGCTTCTACTCCAGGAAAAATGTCTTCGTTAACACGCTCTTTTCAAGATAATCAAGATCAAATGGTTTGACGATGAAATCGCAGGCACCTTCTTTCAGAATATTCCTGGCAATGTCAAGGTCGGCATAACCGGTTATTATAATCACTGGAATATCCTTATTAATCTCCTTTATCTTAAGTAGAACTTCCCTTCCGTCCATATCAGGCAGTCTTAAATCAAGGAGCACAACATTCGGAATATCCTCCTGCACCCTTAAGATTGCCTCTTTTCCTGTTGCAGCGTCTCTTATATCGGTATATCCTTTCTTCTTGAAAAACCTTAAAAGGAGATTCTGTACACCCTGGTCATCATCCACAATGAGTATCTTTGCTTTCTTGCCTATTTTCCTCTCTTTAATCATCTTTTACCTTCCTCCTTAACAACCCTTCTTATATGTAATATCGGTGTCTCGATAAGGTCTCTTGTCTGTGTATGAGAAAGAGGAATACCTGTGGGGCTGGAAATCACCTCAATAAGCGGTCTCATAGGAAAACCAAATCTTGGTCTTATAATCCTGCCAATCTCCCCATTGTTCAGCTCCACACATGTTCCCACAGGATATATCCCAACGACCTCTATCAGTGTCTTCAGTATATCTGCATCAAATGGAAGATTACTTTTTTCTAACAGGCGCATTAAGGCTGTATGAGGATGGACAGACTTTTCACTATCTGGAGAGAGAATCAAAGAACAGTATGTATCAGCAACGATGAGTATTCTGGTCTCAGGTTCCATATCCCCCTCTATCCTCTCTGTCGGATGGAGTTCTGGGCCTATTCTCTCATGGTGCTCTCTTACAATTTTCTTTATCCTGGGTGTCATCCCTGATACCAGGTCAAGTTTCTCCACACCCTTTATACACTCCTCTTTCATCTGGGCAAATTTACGCACATTCTTCGATTCAAGATCTACCCCGCAGTAATGGAAAAATGCGGCAATCCCGAGTTCTGCAATAGATGACTCCGGCAACTTTCGTAGAAGTCCAATACAGCAAGCAATGATGGAGACACTTACTGAATGCATCGGCATGAAGGCATATGAAAGTGGTCTGTGGGCAAGAACTACCATCTCAGGGCCTTGCGTCTTAAGGGTGTATATAAGATCACTCGATATGGATTCTGGTGAAGAAACATCCTTTCCTTTTGCCAGTAGTGTATATGCATCCTCAACATATTTTAAAGTATTGTCATATACCACCTCTGGCGATTTTATCTTCTCATCCCTGACCGATTTTCCTTGCACAGCATTCTTCGAACCCTGCACTATCTTCCGGAACTCTGGCATATAACCTCCTCAACAATCTTTTTATCTATTTTCTCCTTCTTCTCATAGAACCCGAAGAGAAGGGCAAGGTCGCATATCGTATTTATCCTTCTCGGGATTCCACTTGACTGCTCATAAACAAGGTTGAGTGCATCCTCTGTAAATAGCTGTTCCTTTACCCCAGCAACTGTCAATCTAAATAGAACGTAGTCGCGGGTTTCCTCACCTGTAAGCCCTGTCAGAAAATATCGTAAGAATATTCTCTGTTTGAACTGTTTCATATCTTCAATGATAGAATCAAGCTCAGGCTGTCCAGACAGAAAGAGGGTTAGAAGGAATTTCTTCTCATAATGTAGATTTAAAAGCATTCTTAACTCCTCAATGACTCTTCTACTCTTCAGGTTATGCGCCTCATCAACGATGAGAACCGCATTTTTCCCTTTTTTCGCATAGAAGAGAAGAACCTTCTCCAGAGAATGCAATATATCTACTTTGTCACCTTTTGGTTTTTTCCCTTCCAGTCTGTATGTAATTTCCCTTAGTATTCCAACGTTGCCAAACGAGGGATTCGGCAGCATGACTGCCTTTCTCCCAGACCTTGTAAGCTCTGTTATAAGTGTATCCATCACAAATGTTTTCCCTGTCCCATATCCACCTGTCAACATACCACAACCCTTTTCCTCCCTTGCCACATACAACATTCTTGAGAAACCTTCTTCATGCGTGACTGAACGGAAGAAGAACCTGGGGTCAGATACATTCTCAAATGGTTTCTCCCTTAATTTATAAAATTCCGTATACATCCATTTTAAATTATAGCATAAAATAAAAGGTTTGTCAAGAAAAAATTTAACCACAGAGAACACAGAGAATTTTTGTTTAAAAAGAGCAAAACCTCCTTGCCCTGTTAGATGTTTACTATCTAACAGGGTGAATGTCCTC
>DAOUSS010000204.1 GCA_030627085.1 Candidatus Stahliibacteriota bacterium
ACTCATTCGTGGGAAAGGTCTCCTGACCTTGACTATCGAGACCTGGAGGTCTCTCCTACATTGTGGGAAAGGTCTCCTGAACACGAAGTGTCTTCACCTTGACTATCGGCATCAAGAGATGCCTCCCATAGACAATAAGTAAAAGCATATCAGAATATCAGCAGACCAGTAGGCAGAATATCAGCGCACCAGAAGATCAGGAGCGAGCTGCCCAAATCTGATACCCTGATCTACTGATATACTCATTCGTGGGAAAGGTCTCCTGACCTTGACTATCGGCATCAGGAGATGCCTCCTACAGTTTCAATAATATAATCAACATCTTCATCACTTAAAGATGGATATATGGGTATAGAGACAGCATCTTTATACACCTTATCAGCAACAGGAAAATCTCCGCAGGAGAGATAATGATGGAGGGGTTTATACACGGGTCTCCTGCACTCAATACCCTTATTCTGTATATCATCTATAAATTTCCCTGCCTTGTTATGAACCCTCACAACATACCTGTAGAATATATGTTCCCTGTTTTCATAGACCGACGGTATAGAAAAATCACACCCCGAGAAGGCAGATGAGTACTTTCGTGCTATCTCCTTCCTCCTCTTAATAAATGAAGGGAGTTTCTCAAGCTGTGAAAGACCAAAGGCAGCCTCTATATTGCTCATCTTATAGTTAAATCTCACTTTGAAGTCGTCTTTTTCGTCATAATCTCTCAAGTCCTGTATCCTTGATAGTAGCTCTTCGTCATTTGAAAGAACCATTCCCCCCTCTCCAGTCGCAAGCAGTTTGGTTGCATAGAAAGAGCATATAGAAAGGGCTCCGAGACTGCCGACCGGATGCCAGATGCCGGATGCCGGGTACCGGATGCCAGATGCCGGATGACGGATGGTGGCTCCAATGGACTGGGCACAGTCCTCAATCACGGGAATCCCAAGCCTCAGGATTTCCTTCATATCCGCTGGAAGTCCAAACAGATGCGGAACTATAATTGCCCTGGTCTTCTTTGTAAGTTTTCTTTCCACATCCATTGCCGAGATATTGAAATCATCTTCGTTTATGTCTGCCAGAATGGGCTTTGCGCCTATATAATATATGGCATTCAGTGGTGCAGTGCAGACATAGGTTGGCAGAATTACCTCGTCTTCTTTGCCTACGCCAAGAACCATAAGTGCAAGATGGAGTGCAGAGGTCCCAGATGATGTGGCAATACCACCCTTTACACCGATAAAGGATGCAAGTTTTTCCTCAAACTGCCGCACCTTCTCACCCTGAACGATGCATCCAGAACGCATCACTTCTGAGACGCTCTTTATATCGTTTTCGGTAATTGTTGGTCTTGAATGTGGTATCATATCTTTATCCCAGAATATGTGTTAGCCACAGAAGTTCACAGAAAACAACAGCGTATTAGGATATCAGCGAATCAGTAGACAGAACTTTTCACAGCATATCAGAATATCAGCAGATCAGTAGGCAGAATATCAGGATACCAGAAGACCAGGCAGCCTGATACCCTGATCTACTGATACCCTCCCAATTGATATTCTGATTTTCTGATGTACTTGACTCTATGCATTATTTGGGTTTATCATATACCTCAATGATGCAAAGCCTTCTGCATATTTTGTCTTCGCCTGAAACCCCCTGAAACTTGCAATTGACCTCACACTCTCAAGCATATCAAGTCCTGTTGGATAGGTCCTTTCTACCTGAGAGCGATGAAAGGATAGAAGTTTTACTTTATCTTTCAGCACATTACCAATATCCACAAATACAGATGGTTCAAAATTTCTCGTGGTGTAATCCTCGTAGAAGAGTACCTTCTTTATGTATCTTGCAGCGGTTATCGTGCATTCCGAACAGGCGCGATGGTCCTGATGTGCATCATCAGGATAGTTTACATAAATCACATCAGGGCTTGTCTTCTTTATGATTTCATCTATCCTTGAGATAAGTTTGCTGCCAACAGGAAGTTCCGTATCTTTAAACCCTCCCCAGAAGATTTCCTTAACTTCTAAAAATTCTGCCGCCATTTTCTGCTCTTTCTCCCTTAACTCATACCCACCGCTTTCCTCTCCACCCGTAAGAACGAAGAGATAAATCCTATCTTTGTGATTTTTATGTCTTAATAAGGTTCCTCCGCACCCATACTCTATATCATCTGGATGGGCACCAACAGCCAAAACATTCATTTTCCCTCCCTGTCAATCTAGGTTATTCGGTAATTGGGTCACTGGGTTATGTGGTGTCAGGAGTTACCGAATTCGTGGTGTCGGGAGTTACCGACCCTTTTGTGGTGTCAGGAGTTACCTCCCGACACGAATCAGAAGCAACCCTCAACGAATCCAGTAAATCATATGCTTTATCTTCTTCTAATTGTCTCCTAATTTTGTAAGCAGTAAATTTCTTAAAATCACGCATAATGTCAGATAATGTGGTTCCTTTCCATATAAATAATATCAAATGCAGATGCGTGCTCATCACGACATAGGCTATAACATCAAACTTATATTTCTGCCTGAGGAATGCCAGGCTACCCAGAATTATACAATAATATCTATCGTCTAAAAGCAAACTCCTTTGTTTATGGAAGCTTGTTGTGACAAAAAAGAGTCCTCCTTCTTTACCGAATAATTCTCTTCGTCTCAAAGACATGGCTTTAGGCTTAGGCTGTCAGGAGGTAACTCCTGACAGCACACATTTATCTCCGCAATTAAATAAAAAATCAATACTTGATAAAAACGGAATAAATCCCCCAAACTGTTGTTTATATTCTGGATGTTTGAATTCCTGAAATACCAGCTTAATACCTGCTTCCTTGAATTCACCTATCTCAAGATACTCTCTTCCACCGGGTCCAGAAAGGTATGTATCTGCTCCCACTTTCTTTGTAATATCAATAAGTCTCTGGGTTCCTGTGGTCCTTATATTAAGCTGAGATGATAATATGGTCTCTGTCTTTATCCCAAATGCCTCTGCTATATATCTTATAAAGTGAAGGTTTATATCGAGCAGAAATTCCCAATCTCTCTTGTATGTTTCCTTTAAAAAACTAATATGTTTCTTAAAACAGAGTGCCTTTCCATAATTTGTTAAAAGGGATTGAAGATGTTTATTCTTCCAGTTTATGTTATTATTTATTCTTACCTCTCTTATCTCATTGCCAAACCTGTAGTTGACTGGCACTGTAATCCACTGCCATTCATCCTTTGTTCTTATACGATTTCTATTCTGCCATTCATTCTTTTTGAATTGACAGTCATCAAGAAAGACGAATACATCCGAGTGCTTCATCTTGTCAAAGAAGCCAAGATATGGTAGATACTGTGGTTGATGGATAGAACAGATCATAAAACAGTTGCCGGTAGCCGGTTGCCGGTTGCCG
>DAOUSS010000136.1 GCA_030627085.1 Candidatus Stahliibacteriota bacterium
ATTTGACTTTTTGTACAGCCTGTTCCAGTTACGATAAACCGGTAGGATAAGTGCATCAGCGAATTAGATTATTAGTAGGAAGGATACCAGTTACACTGGTCTTCTGATATGCTCTGTAACTGAATTGTATGAAGACTGAGATTGCGACTAACTACATAAGAAAGAAAAAACTCCCGTTTATATGGTGTTCCGGGTGTGGACATGGGATAGCCCTTGCATCCATTCTCCGAGCAGTAGATAGTATTGGATGGAAGAAGGATGAAGTGTGTATGATTTCGGGAATCGGGTGCTGCGGGAGAATGCCCGGGTATGTTGACTGTCATACACTCCATACCACGCACGGAAGGGCACTCACATTCGCAACCGGTATAAAACTTGCAAACCCTTCCCTAAAGGTTATAGTTGTTATGGGGGACGGAGATGCGGTAGCAATAGGTGGAAATCACTTCATACACACAGCAAGAAGAAATACAGATATCACAGCCATCATTTGTAACAACTACATCTACGGAATGACAGGGGGACAGGCTTCTCCGACAACTCCTCGTGGTAGCTTTGCCTCGACCGCTCCTTATGGGGCTGCAGAGCCTCCATTTGATATAGTTGAACTCGCAATAGGTTGTGGTGCGTCCTATGTTGCAAGGGGAACCGTATACCATGTGCCAGCACTTGATAAACTGCTAAAGAAAGCACTCCTCCACAAAGGATTTTCGGTTGTTGATGTGCTTTCTACCTGCCCTACTGCGTACGGAAGGAGAAATAAGATGAGGACGCCTGTTGAGAATTTTATGTGGCTCAAAGAAAATACGATTGGTATAAGCGTGGTAAAGGGCAAGACGAAAGAAGAGATAGGCGAAAAGATACTTATAGGCGAATTTCTAAATGTGTTAAGACCTGAGTACACAGAGTTATATGAGAAAGAGATTGTAGAAAAGGCAAAGAGCATTAGATCCTGATAAAATATCAAAGATTAAATATCAAATATCAAAAATTTTACAGTAGACTGGAGACCGAAGACTGGAGACATAAGACTAAGAAGAAAAGGTTTTCGGTTACTTGTCTTAAGTCTGTAGTCTTTCTTTTTGAATTTTAATTTGTCGTTTTAATTTTTGCATTTTGATTTTTAATTTTCGTATAGGGTATGCGTAAAGAGATTATATGTGTTGGAAGTGGTGGGCAGGGTATAATCCTTGGAGGATATATACTTACAGAGGCAGCAGGCATATACGACGGCAGGAATGTCGCCAATTCTGAAAGATACGGCGCAGCCGCAAGAGGCGAGGTAACAGTCTCTGAGATTGTCATATCTGACCAAGAGATAGACTATCCAAAGATTACATCAGCGGATTGTATGATAGCTCTCTCGCAAGAAGGATACGACAGGTACAAGCACAGGTTAAAAAAGGATGGAATCCTTATAGCGGATCTATTCTATGTGAAGACCTTCGAGCACAAAAATGTCTACCTTATTCCCTTTTCTGAAACGGTAAGAGATAAGACCGGAAGAGAGATAGGGACAAATATAGCAGCGCTTGGGGCATTTGTGAGGATTACAAAAATAGTAAGTGATAATGCTATTAAAAAGGCTGTCAAGAACAGGGTTCCAAAGGGGACAGAGAAATCCAATCTCGAGATTCTTGATATTGGTCTTGGTTACTCACCCTAAATTTCTAACCTTCAAAATCGGCTTGATATGTTTCTCCTTCTTTCATTTCTCGTATCATTCGGCGCGAAATACGCGGGTGAATTTTTAGATCTTCCTGTTGGTGGAAGGGCGCAGGCTATGGGAGGTGCGTATGTTACCCTGGCAAGAATTTCAGAATCCCCGTTCTGGAATCCAGCCTGTATTGTGCGAGAGGAAGGAAAACAGATTTTCCTCTTCCATTCAGAAAGTTTTGGCGGAATAATTAACTATAATGCTGTATCTTCTGCAATGTCGGATAAAATGCAGGGCTTAGGGCTTGCGCTCTATCAGGTAGGTTATCCAGACATAATATTCACCAATGACTCTGTTGCTTTAGATACTGCAAATGTGGATGATTGGGTATTATATTTTACTTATGGTAAAAAAGTAAAGTTTGGCGAGGTCACTACCTCCTGCCTATACCTTGGTGCAAATGTCAAGACGATATACAGAAGATGGCAGGAGGGCAGTGCATATGGGTTTGGTATAGATGGAGGCGTATTATATAATTTTTATCCATTCTCATTCGGATTGTATATAGAGAACCTGACAACAACGCTTCTCTTCTGGAATGCAGGCACAAGGGAATTCATTGTTCCACTGCTCAAGATGGGAATATCTTATGAAGTTCCCGCAGAAAGATTCTCAGGCAAATTTATATTAGCAGGCGGGCTGGATACAAATATTGAAAACAAAATCACCAAACTCGACGCCATAAAGAGCGACCCACATATAGGGGTAGAGTATGTATATGAGGACAGATTCGCAGTAAGGATTGGGTGGGATAAGGGTGATATGAGTTTCGGTGCCGGAATCAAGCTGGGTAGTCTTACTGTAGACTACGGGCAGAGTTATCATCCACAACTTGGGACAAATTCAAGACTTTCAGGTAGTGTAGAATTCTAATGTGTCTGATGTCAAGGTATAACCTCCTCGGATTCCTTGACATAGGTGATTCTTGGGTTTTCTTTTAAGGTTGAGATCCAATGTCAATTGTCAATACCCATTTTTAGTCCTTTTGCACCAGTGAAAATTCCTCCTATATACTGAAAGCCAAGGTTACCACCGAAGCCACCAATATTGAGTCCCATCCCGCAGGAGAAAGTAGAGCCTTCTTTCCCACCAAATGATAAACCACCCCTAAGGGGTAACCAACCCAATCTTGTGTATTCAAGGCCAAATGAAATCCGTGGTCTCTTTGAGCTAAATGGAGAGTTGGCCGATGCTTGGGTATAATCCAGTGCTACTCTCAAGTCTTCAAAGAACTCATAAGAGCCACCAAGTCGTAAATAAAGTGGAAGTTGACTTTTAAAAGACTTTATGGATTTAGTGTATGAATCTGATATAACAATATCTTCTCGGTCTATCCTCTGTATATTTAATGAGTCAATCTTAAACTCTGCCCAGCCCTCCTTTGAACCTTTATTCCAATTTATGCTTGAAAACAAGTTAAGTAATGCCATCCCTATAGTCCATTTCTCGGCAGGCTTATTTACGAATCCGATATCAAATCCAAACCCCCTGCCGCCAGTAGCCATACGATACACAATGTTCCCATTTCCTATGATAGCCTCTTCTGTAGTAAGAAGATTAGCACTGAGGCTTTCAGGCCTGGCAATAAAGAACCCCTGTATATATCTAAATCCCATCCCTATCCCACTCTCATATCCCGCTAGAGTCAAAGGCATACCATAGGAAGCTGTAGCCGACGCATAAGAAATACCTTCTGCATCCAGTGTCCCAAAATTGTAAGTTCTTCCAAGTTCATTCCCAAAAAGAGCAAGTTCAAAAATCTCTCTTGGTAATGTGGCTTGTATACCACCTATACCCCTAATGGATAGTGCAAATGGGCCAGCAGTAAATTCAATAACTCCTAATCCCATGTTTGCCAGAAGCCCCAACCCATCTTTAGAGATGGAGTTAACTATGTTATTCTTATCTATAGAATCAAGATCGGCACCCACATACTTGTTATACTGGGAGATAGAAAATCCATTGTTTGATAATGCCGCATTAGCACCTATTAGTCTAAAACTAAAGCGTGGTCTATCTTTCAAAGCCAGATTAGCCGGATTAAACCTTGCCGCATCAGTTCCCCTTGCAAGGGTAGTATAAGCATCAGAGAGTGCCAATGATTTTGCACTTGTTGCCCAGAATGAAAAGAGCTGCATAACTACAAGAAACGATGTCACCATAATACCTCCTTATTACTCCCCATTTTCACCGACTTTTAGCCTCACAGTGACATAAGAGCCTAATTTGAGGTAGTCATTGATATGAAATGCTATTGTGTCAGTTTCAGGCACATATAGTATATAACAAGCCGTAAGAGGTGAATACTGAAAGATATTAAGCTCATCCTCAGATAGAGTAATATCAAGTGTGTCCAGTGCTGGTCCTGTTGCTATTCCAGTTTCTATGTTTACAGGTGCTGCCGTAATACTAATTCTTTTAATAAGTGTATCCGGGTCAGGGGGGCCCTTTTCCACTACAAGGTTTAAATCAAAACCAACAGGGAAGCGGTTCTCAAGGAAGACTACAAGTTTTCCTGAACGGATATGAGAAAGAGTCTCCCTGGTATCTTCGTCAATCTTAATAGTATCAGGGTCAAAATGGATGGTGTTCTCTTCAAAAGAAAGTCTCAATGGCGTAGTAACGCCAGCGTGTCCAGTAATCCAGCTTGCCTTCTTAACTGAAAAGACATCAGCTGGCAAGGTTATCTCACCCCAGAGGATAATCGTGTCAGGGGCTATGTTTATAACTGGAGCAAGGTTCGTGGAGATGGAGGAAGTTGTAGGCTTATCTATCTCTCCGGCGTCTACCACAGCATTTATTAAAACATTGGCACTGGCACCAGTTTTTGAGTTTCTGCCTTCAACTGTAAGACCTGCACATCCTCTGATCCCGATTGCATTTGTCAAAGTTAAATTAGCCGTTGCCTCTTTGATTCTAATTGAACTCAATCCCTGGGGGATCTCTATCCCTCTTGTCTCTGTGGGGATAGTGTGCACAATATCATCGGTAAATTCCCCATAGATACTCTCAAAATCAAGGTCATCGACCCGCATATCACTTTCAATACTGTCTTCCACAGAGAATGATACATAACCTTCAGAAGAATCAAC
>DAOUSS010000161.1 GCA_030627085.1 Candidatus Stahliibacteriota bacterium
AAATTTTGGTTTAAAGTAAAAGGGGTTAGATCTTCACAAGTAAAGGGGTAAGATCCAACCTCGAGTTCACTTTTTGCTTCAGTTTTACTCCTACCTTTTTTCTCCCGGCAAGGATCTCTCGTTTGACAGTGAAAGGCATATACACTTCATTATAGAGTTTCCCCAGAATGTCAGTCTACACGCCTATAGACAATGCAATCCAGGGAGATGCGTTAACCACAATTCTACTCATTCGCTGGCTTCTTTTGCGATTTCCTGTAAATCTTCCTGAAAAGGGGAAACCCTGTATTCACCCATTTTTAACAAAAAATCCGCTCTATTCAACTTTGCTATCTTTGCCGCTTTTCCCGAAGATATCTTGCCTAATTCGTAAAGCTTCAAAGCAAGAAGAAATTTTGCTTCCTTTTCAAATCCTTCCTTATTTTCTTTGAGCGCAAGCAATATATCATCAGAATAAGGTATCTTTAATATGTTCTCTTGTGAGGTAGCCATTTAATCCTGCTTTTATGTTTTTATTTTAGTCTTTTAGTCCGGGGTCAGGTCTTACCATTCAAGTTCCCGTAGATGCGATAATGCGTAAAAGCGTGGATGAGTGGATGCGATAATGCGGTTATTTATTTCTGACATATTTTATAAAATTTAAGAGTTTTCTTCTGAGCTTCTCTATCAATTCCATGAAAAATTCTACTGGTTTGGAACCCCTCGCTCCCTTTTACTCCATGCTGTCCTCAAATCTCGCCGTCCATGAATTAAGGCTATGATAACAACCCGAGTATCTTCAACGCGATAAATCAGACGATAGCTTTGTACGAAAATCTCACGAATTTGCTTGTCCTTAAATTCTGGGACTATACGGCCTCGTTCAGCAAAATCACATAAAGAGCGACTGGCTTCCATTACCTGTTTCACAAAACTTGCAGCATAGGCAGGAGAATCTCGGTGAATATATTTAGCAGCGGCTTCCAAGTCCTCCAGTGCCGCATATGCCCAAATTACCTCTTGAGCCATTTGTCCATCCGCTTTTCAGCTTCTCCTTGGGTATATATCCGACCTTCCTTTACATCACGAAGACCTCGTTGGACTTTTTGACGCACGTATAGATGATACTGAATTTCTTCGAGGGTGCTATCGTCTGGAAGATGCTTCAGTAATTCAATCACCTCTTGTTTGGCGCTCTGCATGAGTTAATCCTCCTTTAAATTAGTTAACAACTTCGAGAGTTTGTCTCTCAAAGACAGGCATACCTCTTGTTCGAAATAATAGAGAAAGAATTTTTGCTCCACAGATAAAAAGTTTAATAATTTACCACCCAGATCTCCCATCAGGAGAGAGAAATGTTCACCCTCACCTTGTTCCTCTCCCGTCAAGGGAGAGGAAAAGTGGAAGAGATTCGTTGGATGCACCCTCACCCCTGCCCTCAGCCTCAAGGGAGAAGGAAAAGAGGAAAATCTTGGTTCCCTCACCCCAACCCTTTCTTGCAAAGGGAGAGGGAAAACCGAGATTGCTTCGCTTTTGCTCGCAATGACAAACAACGATAGTCAAACAAGCTTGACCACTACTGAAAATAGGCAGGTCTAAAGACCTGCGCTACCTTGTTTTAATGCAGGCTAAAGCCTGCGGCTACCGAAATAAGCAAAGCAAGTCAAAAAATGTGGAGACGTTGTTTTTCGTTTTTTTTCCTAAGATAGCGAATCAATCCCAAGAGTTTGCTTTCTTGTCTTCTACCAAATAACTTCAACTATACCAGATTTTTGTATGTTTTCATCTTTAGTAAGTAGTTTTGCATCAAGTAGCTTGGCTGTGGCTGCTACAATCCTGTCGTGCAATTCGGGGATAGTAGTAATATTTCTTGCCACTCGCAAAACTTCAATATCAAGGGAATATATCTTGAATGAGTGTCTGCTATAAAGAGTGCCATATTAAAAACTCCTATAGGTCGTAATCCTGGGGAAAGAGAGATTTCTGCGAGGCTTTGATGTCTTCCTTTGTAATCTTAACTCCTTCCCAAATTCCCTCCAGGGAGACCGGCTTTTTAATGGTTTCCCCCCTATCTCCCTCTTTAACAAAGCAATTTTCATCTTAGAGATTTCACGTTCCAATAGTCTCAACTTTTCATAAATTTGAGTTTCTGTAATGGATGACATTTTTACCCTCCTTGTGTCACTTTATTTTCTCCTATCATTTTATACTTCTTCCCACAGGCCTTGCATTTGGCAAGATAGTCCTATGTCCGAAGTCAGGAATCCAAATTCGTCCTATGTCCGTAGTCCTATGTCCTAAGTCAACAGTCCTAAGTTAGAAATAGTCCGAAGCCTTAAATAAGGACAGTTTTTCCTATACCTATCTTCTCTACTCTTAATTTTATCACTTCTGTCCTTATTTCTTCTTCTCTTGGTGAACTGTGTTCATTTTCGAGCCTTTAGCAATATTTCATCCTTCTTTTGGCTCGGAGACTCCTTCCGTAAGGAAGGGGTAGTTGACCCCTGTTCGAATAATTTATTAGACACTGTCTTTTAGCATCTTGATAATATGCTTTGCGAGACTATCTTTTACTTCTGAATGTCTTGGAATTGGTTGTGAGACCTTTGTTCTTGGATTCTGGTACCAGTCGTGCCTCGCACCGTGCCTGATGAAAATACAACCCATTTTTTCTACCTTCTTTACTAAATCCTTTCTTTTCACGACACTTTTAGCTCAGCAATTTTACGAACACATGGAATTGTACCATTAGTTAATTCCTTATATAAATCTCTTAGATTTTCCTTTAATTCTTCTATTGTTTCTCCCTGTGTCCAATAGTCTGGATATTCTTCAAGATGCCCTATCCACACATTGCCATCTTGCCAGTACACATATTTTATACTTTCCATCATCCCTCCTTCTTGGCTTTTAATTTATTTAGTTTATCAAACATCTGGGGTCACGTCTCAACACAAAGAGGGCAAAGGGCTAAGGGCAAAAGGCAAAAGGGTAAATTCACCCTCACCTTGTTCTTCTCCCATCAAGGGAGATTAATCTGAAGTCGTTAGTCCTATGTCCGTAGTCCTAAGGCGTTGGTCCGAAGTCCTCAAATATCCTCTTCTGAACTTCTTTGCTTACCGCAAGATTATCCGCCTCTTTAATTCTTTCAAGAAGGCGCCTTACCTCCTCTTTGCTCCTTATTTTCTTTTTCCAAAGAGCTTTTAAATAAGTTGAGTTCTTTAGGAAAATTACTAACTAATCGATAAATTTTTGTCACCAATTCGATAGATTCTTTCCACACGTCCAAATCTTTGTGCGTTAGCATTTGAACTCCCGTATATGTGTGAATGTGTAGATGCGTGGATGCGTCCTATCCGCCATAGCGCTTGAGCCTACAACGCCGGTCATCAAAATCCTTTTAAAATTGGACATCTTTGCCCTCAATCTGCGCAACCTGCAGGTTGCGGCTACTTTGGGATTGCTTCGCTTATGCTCGCAATGACAGAGGAGAAATTCGATACACTATCAATTTTATAAGTTTAGAAATCAGCTTATATGCATTTCTTCCTAAATTTTTCCCTCTTTCCTCATTTTATTTATCAAACTTTCCACTGTTTCATTCTTAAAAAGTTCTCTTCTTAGTTCTGTATAATCCCCTTCTCCCTTTTCATACTGTAAAAGAAATCTCAATGCTCCCACGAGTCCCAACTGTTTTTTCAATGCCCCCCACCCACCCTTTTGTATCTCCACCGGTGTCAAATCCATAATCTGGCTCATACCTTAAACACCTCCTTTGTAATAAATTCCATTAAACTCATTATTCTAACATTTATGTTTTCCTTGTTACTTTTTCCGTTTCGTACCAACAGGTCATCACAGGTTACGAAGAAATCTGCCTTTGCCATTTCAGCACATGCAATACGTAACGCATCCATAGCCATTATACCAAATTTTTCAATTTCCTTAGCCCTATTTTCTAATTCTTCAGAATAGCTAACATATTCCGATGCTACCTTTAAGAGATCATAAATCTTATCCTTGCGATCAATAAACGGACTTTTGCTATTTTCGTCTTCCAACACAAAAGAATTGATTATAGTAATCTTCTTATCAATAGCTTCTGATAAGAGAAACAGAAATTCCATGGTTTCTATTACAATTCTGGGCTGATGTTGATCATCAAATGGTCTATTATAAATGCAAAGGTAAATAAATTCTCATTTCTGTTCCTGTTAGATTTATCCTTATATTCTACTCTTTATCACTCAAGAGTTCTCTCGCTTTCGG
>DAOUSS010000238.1 GCA_030627085.1 Candidatus Stahliibacteriota bacterium
CAAGTTATCTATCATATCCTTATGAACTCCACCGTCTGTGTAAGGGTCATCCCACAGTACCATTGCAAAAAATAGAGCATCTGTCAGATAATCGGTGGGAGGCGATTTCTCGTATGTAAGCACCTTGCTCACAAAGTTCTGGACATCCTGTGGGGTATTGACCGGTGCCCTTCCAACAAATACATCTGGTATCATATCCACAGAATCCTCAACCTCACCAAATATCCCATCCCCATCTAAGTCCCAGCTTCCATTAAGGTCTGAGTAATAGAGGTCGCATTGGAGACTGTCCTCATCCTCATAAGAACCTGCGCCGCACTCAAAGGCAAATGCAACCCTTGATGGTATTATTTCTACATCTCCGCCAAGAAGCACCCATACAACACCGGAATCCTGGTGTTGACTCTTTATAAATTCTCTGATTCTATCTTGATTATCTCGTCCTTCACTCTTGCTATATATCTCCTCTGTTGTTACTATCTTTGCCCTCACCCCCTTCTTTGTCTTCCATTCAGCGAGTGGCTCAAAATAAAGGGCAAGATGCTCACTGGTTATAATAAGATATTCATATCCTGATGGCTCAGATTTGGAATAATCTAAAGGAGAAAGTGGACTATCTAGAAGAGATAAAGCTCCCTCTATCTCAATCTCCTGATAGAGGATAAGTAACCTATTCTCTGGTTTATACTGTAGAGGATAGATAAGGATTGATTCAACCCTCTTCCCTGCAATATATCCTTCCTTCAGTCTTTCAAAAGTTTTCCCGGGATATTCCTTGTTTGATTCGTATATTTCCCTGTCAGGTCCAACAGTGCGTACTTCTTTCTGTGAAAGTATTGCTGGAGGCTGCAGGGGTAGGATATCATATTCTCCCAGGATGATAGGTTTTTTGTAGTTTACCGCTATATTTGCATTATCGTTGGCTATAAGATGAACAATATATCCTGGAATAGCAGGCTTTCCAACATCAAAGCCAAGAACTCCGTCCTTAAGAAAGGGATGTCCATCTCCTTTAATCTCTACATCAAGCGGAGAGAAAGAGAGATGGATAGCTGTAAGAAGAGAAGTAAGTAGAAGGGTAATCATTGAAATTATTATATACTCAAAAAAACAAAATGTCAAGCAAAATTTAACCGCAGATTCACTTGACATTCCTTCAATTCTGTGATATAATGATGTGGGAGGCATCTCCTGATGCCGATAATCCAATTGTAGGCACAAATTCAATTTGTGCCCTGCAGGAGTGTTCACCACAAAGGACACAAAGAGATTGAAAGATTACAGATTTTAGTATTATTCACCACAAAGAGCACAAAGAGAAACTATTTATTTTTTAAACTTTGTGTCCTTTGTGGACTTTGTGGTAAACCGTAATCAACACAGAGGGACTTATTTCTTTTTATTTAAACCACAAAGAGCACAAAGAGAAACCATTTATTTTTTAAACCTTTGTGTCCTTTGTGAACTTTGTGGTTAAAACAGGTTTCTTTATGGGGAGATGGTTATGACATACGAGGATGCAATCTCATACATATACTCCTTTGTGGATTACGAAAGGCTTACTTCTCCATCATACGACAAAAAGGAGCGCAGTCCTGTTCTTTTTAAGAGATTTCTAAGGAATATTGGTTCGCCCGAGGAGAGTTTCCCCGTCATCCATATTGCTGGGACAAAGGGAAAGGGTTCCGTCGCTATGATGCTGACTTTTATATTAAAAGAGGCAGGTTTTCGGGTTGGGACATATACATCGCCACACCTTACCGATGTGAGAGAGAGGATAATGCTTGATGGGTGCCCCATAGAAAAAGAAGAATTCCTCAATCAGTTTCTCGAAATTTTACCTGAACTCAAAAAAAGAAAAAAAGAGAGAACATACAGAACTGTGTTTGAAATCCTCACCGCCATATCTCTTCTCTACTTCAAGGAAAAGGAAGTAGATATTGGAATCATTGAGGTTGGTCTCGGCGGAAGATTGGATGCGACGAATGTATTTGAGAAAAGCACTGCAGTGATAACGAATATATCGCTTGACCATACGAAAATCCTTGGGAATACACTGAAGGAGATAGCGGAAGATAAATCTGAAATAATAAAACCAGATTCCCTCGTTGTGTCATCTCCACAGAGAGAAGATGTAATGAGAGTAATAAGAGAGAAGGCACTTGCGAGAAATTGCAAGTTTCTATACACCGAAGATTATAAGTATACCATAAAAGAAAAGAATGAAAGAGGTAGTGTGTTTGATGTAAAAACAAAAGAAAGAGAGTATAGAGATATAGAATTATCACTACTCGGTGCTTTTCAGATAGAGAATGCAGTTACAGCAATTGGAGTAGTAGAGGGGATTAGAGATTTGAAGATTGAAAGATTGAAAGATTTAAGTGAAGATGCTTTGTATAGGGGGCTTACATCTGTACAGTGGAAGGGAAGACTGGAAATTCTTCGCCATTCTCCGTATCTCGTGATCGATGGAGCCCATAATGTATATTCGATGGAGGTGCTTGCAAAGGAGATAAAGGATATATTTGATTATGAAAGGCTTATACTCATATTTGGTGTAAACAGGGATAAAGACATCAAGGGGATGTTGAAAGCCATAGTGCCCTTATCAGATGAGATTATATTCACAAGGGTGAACTTTCCAAGAAGTGCAGATCCTCTCGTTATGAGGGATATAGTAAAGGGAAGGTCTCCGGTAGTATCAAAGGATATAAAAGAGGCACTGGAGATTGCGTATGGGATTGCAACCCAGAGAGATCTCATCCTTGTTACAGGTTCCCTATATCTTGTGGGAGAGGCTATAAAAGTAAGCAGTAGGGAGTAGCACAGGCTTC
>DAOUSS010000073.1 GCA_030627085.1 Candidatus Stahliibacteriota bacterium
GATTTATTTCACAATCTGTGTAATCCAACCAAATCTGTGCTATCTGTGTTTTGGAAATTTGACATTCTCCGATAATCTTGTGGTTTCTTAACGCATATTTTGGGATAATCTTTAATTCACAATACAAGGAATCACCCTCGCCCAGGTTTTTCTTCTGGTTTTATCTTCCGTTGGTCCAGGAGTGCCTCTTTCACCACCTCACCTACTCTCTCAACAAATACAAATTTTAATCCCTCTTTTTCTCTATCAGGTATCTCCGTTAAATCTTTTGCATTCCATTTAGGCAGTATTATTTTTTCAATACCTGCCCGTTTCGCTGCGAGCACCTTCTCCTTAACTCCTCCTACAGGCAAGACCTTCCCTCTCAGGGTGATCTCACCTGTCATAGCGACTTTTGGATTTACAGGTTTCTCCGTGAATAATGAGACCAATGCAGTAGCAATTGCAACACCCGCGGATGGCCCATCCTTTGGTATTGCGCCTTCAGGTACATGTATGTGGATATCGTACTTGTCAAAGATAGTGTCGTCGATTTTAAACTTTTCTGCCTGGGATCTCACATAGGAAAGAGCAGCTTTTGCGCTTTCTTGCATCACTTCACCAAGTTGTCCTGTAAGGGTGAGTAGCTTCTTTCCTCTCATCCTTGTAGTCTCTATGAATATAATATCTCCACCAGCAGGTGTCCACGCAACTCCCGTTGCAATTCCTATTTCTCCTTTCATTTCTGCAAGTTCCTGATAAAATTTGGGAGGACCAAGGAAATCGGGCAGGTTTTCAGCGGATATAACTTTTCTTTTTCTATTTCCTTTTGCAACCTCCTTTGTGACCTTTCTCACGCAGGACGCAATCTCTCTTTCAAGATTTCTAACTCCAGCCTCTCTTGTGTAATCGCTCATTATTCGTTTTATTGCGCTGTCTTCTAATTTTATATATTTTTTTGTCAGCCCGTTTTCCTTTATCTGCTTCGGTATCAGAAATTGCCTTGCAATCTGTAGTTTCTCTTCCATTACATAGCCCGGTAGTTTCAGCGTCTCCATCCTGTCCAAAAGTGCTGGAGGTATGGTATCAGTAACATTTGCTGTAGTTATGAACATAACCTTTGACAGATCAAAAGGAACATCCAGATAATGGTCCATAAATGCATAGTTCTGTTCAGGGTCAAGCACTTCAAGAAGAGCAGATGCAGGGTCGCCCCTGAAATCCATACCTATCTTATCCACTTCATCAAGCATGAATATGGGATTATTTGAACCTGCCCTGCGTATACTCTGGATAATTCTTCCGGGAAGTGCGCCAACATATGTCCTTCTATGTCCCCTTATCTCTGCCTCGTCCCTTACCCCTCCAAGAGAGAACCTGATAAACTTGCGTCCGAGTGCCCTTGCAATGGACATTCCAAGAGATGTCTTGCCGACGCCGGGAGGTCCGATGAAACACAAGATAGGACCCTTTGTATCAGATTTAAGCTTCCTTACAGAAAGATACTCTAAGACCCTTTCTTTTACATCTTCAAGATCATAATGGTCCTTATCGAGGATTCTTTTTACCCTGTCTATATCTAATCTGTCTTGTGTCTGCTTTGCCCATGGAAGAGACACCAGCCAATCAAGATAGGTTCTTACAACAATATATTCTGCCGCCTGAGGAGGGATTATCCTAAGCCTTTGAAGTTCGTGATAGGCAATCTTCTCCGCTTCCTTTGGAAGTTTTGCTTTTTTTATCTTCTGGGTCAACTCCTCTATCTCTACAGTTTTTTCGTCTTTTTCACCAAGTTCCTTCTGTATCGCACGCAATTGCTCTCTTAGATAATATTCGCGCTGGCTTTTTCCCATTTCTGTTTTGACCTCAGAGCGTATTTTTTCCCCTAGTTCAAGTATACTTTGCTCTTTTGTCAGAATCGGCAGAAGTTTCTTTAGTCTCTCTTTTACGTTCATAGTTTCCAGTATAGTTTGTTTCTCTTCAACGCTCACATTTAGCTGAGCAATAACGAAATCTGCCAATCTATCCGCTGACTGAATATTTTCAAGCATCACGCTGAGTTCATTTGGCAAATAGGGGGCAAGGTTTATTATGTTGTGGAACATAGTAGTGACATTTCTCATCAATGCCTCTATTTCTAAGTCCTTTATGTCTGTCTCCTTAAGTACTTCTATCTCCGCTTTCATATATGGTCTATCCTGTACAACTCTCTTTATCCTTATTCTCTCCATCCCCTGAACGAGTATCCTTATGCTTCCATCCGGAATTCGCAGAAACCTCAGTATAAGTGATGCAGTTCCTATATCATACAACTTGTTATCCTTCTTTGTAGCGAAACAGCCGATAATCTTATCTCCAGACAGGCTTTCATCAATGAGTTTTTTAGATGGTTCATCGTCCCTTGCTGTTGGAACAAGCAGGTAAGGAAAGACAACCGTGTCAGGTATTGGTAGTATGGGTATTATATCAGGAATTGCTTCTTTCATTTATCCTCCGATTCTATTTATGAGTTTTCAATCTCGATTACCTTAATTTTTTTAGGAAGTTTTTTGTTTAGAGTCAATTTGAATATTCCATTGGATTGTTCAATAAGTATATTTTTGATATCTATCTTCTGGGGCAGGAGTACATCTCTGGTAAACTTCCCGAATCTTATTTCTACCTTGTAATGACTTGTATTCTTTTCACTTTTGAGAGTGTTTTTTCTCTCCCCGCGGATCTTTATAACCTGTTCGTCTTCAATAGTGATTTTTAAATCCTCTTTGTCTACCCCAGCGAGTTCTATAATAAGAAAAAAGGATGTTTCATTTTCGTATAAATCGATATACGGTAACCATTCGCCCTTTAAGCTTTCTGTCAGATGGTATGCATGGTCAAACAGCACAGAATCCATATCCTTTGTAATCATTTAACAACCTTCCTTTAATTGAAATTTAATTGTTACTTTATCCCCTCTGTGTACCTTGAATATTTCTGCAAAAGAACCATTTGGCACAGAGAGTTCTAAAAGATCAGAACTGCCCCAGATAGCAATAGGTTTTTTGCCCTCGTATGTCTTACTTATTCTGTCGATTGTCCTTCTTTTTATTTCTACGATAAACTTATCAGAGTTTGCCAGCGAACGGGATATGTTTGTTATCACATTACCAAAATGATCCACATCAACAACCTCTCCCAGTATACCATCTGCTATCTTTTTGGGAGAAGAAAATAGGTGCCTGACTATTGATGATACTGGTTTTGCCAGAGAACTCACCTGAATACCTGAGGCAAGTTTTGCAGCCACAGGTGCAAACACATCCCTGCCATGGAATGTCGTGGATTCTGGTTTTCCATTGGTTATCTTGTACGCCGTGAACTTGTCAGTGAGAACGAGACTCAAGACTCCGTTATCGGGAGCAACGAAGAAATATTTTTCTATCTCAACTATAATTGGATTTCTTTTACTACCTACTCCAGGGTCCACAACGACGAGATGGACAGTCCCTTCAGGAAAATACTTGTATGCCTTATACAATATGAGTGCTGCCTTTTTAATGTCCTGTGGCGGTATGGAGTGTGTAATATCTGTAAACCTTAAATCTGGATTTACAGAAAGCATCACTCCCTTCATAACTCCCACATAGTCGTCCGTGTTTCCAAAATCTGTTATGAGTGTGATGATTGAATTTGGTTGCATATCATAAATCCTTACCTTGTATATTATAATACGAAAACTACAAAATGTCAAGAAAAAAATAATCAGATAGGACGGAGTCTGTCTACTTGCCGGTAGGGAGGGATTAAACGGATTAAGCTGATAGAACACTGCTTTTGAATTTTATCATATAATAACCACCAATAATCGTTAATATCACTGAACCCGCCAAGACCGTGATAAGTCGCCAAATTTACCTGCTACCTTGCCTGCAAGTAGGTATGTCTAAATTGAAGTCTCGTCAAAGTTCTTATCAAAAATAAAAATAATTTTACACCTTACATTTTGTGACTAACCAACTAGTCGGGCACTCTTTAGCGCCGTTATTAGGTATTCTTACGCATACCATGTGGGGTGTTCAGCCAAAAATTTTGAACTTTCTACTTGACAAAATGCGATTTTTGAGCTATAATACTAGTAGTGGTTTTGAGATAAAAATTTGCCTACCGATCTTCGGGGTTAAAAACTATAAATTGGAGGGGTATATGGAGTTTATCCTTTAAATATAAACGGGGAGAATAATCAACTTCTACCCTCAATCCTTGAAACATATAGGATTGGAGGTATTTTTATTCATTCTTGTGGGTTCTTTTACACGGAGTTTGTAAGATTCGTTTAGAATAGCCCTGCGTGTCAGATGATGCGCAGGGTAAAAAGTGATGATGTTATATGATCTTGAAAGGGGAAAGATTATGAAGAGATTTTTTATCACCATAAGTATCATTACAATGCTTGTTTTAACTGGCTGCGGATGGAATCCGTTTGGACCTGGTGATGGTTCTGAGCCACCAAGGTTCGAGCCTTGGCCTATTGGAGCCATTGATTATGAGCCAGCTTGGTCCCCTGATGGCTCTACTATTATCTATTATCATGCCGCCAATTACGATGACTCAACAGATACTTGTGGATTTTACTTCGTAAATCCTGATGGAACAAACAGGAGGCTTTTTCTGAATGCAACAGTAGATGATCCAGACTGGTCACCTGATGGAGAATGGATACTCTTTAGTGCGAATGCGCGCATATGGAAGATAAAGGTAAACGGAGATAGCCTAACTCAACTGACATTTAACAGACGAACTTTCTTTCCTGATTGGTCACCAGACGGTAAGAAGATAGCATACGATCAGAGTATATCTACTGAAACACACCCTCGTGGAATTTGGATAATGGATGCTGATGGGAGTAATGACCACCTCGTAATCGACTATGGAAGATGTCCTGATTGGTCACCGAATGGGACAAGGTTAGCTTACGATGGAATTTATGTTGCAGATACAAATGGGACAAACATAAAACTGATCCATCAGGGCGGAGAATATCCTGTTTGGTCTCCAGATGGCTCAAAGATTACATTTATTTCTACAGACAAAAATGAGTATGGACTATGGATAATGGATTCTAATGGAGACAACCCGCATTGTCTCACACAGGACATATGCTTTTATCCGTGCTCCTGGTCACCTGACGGTGAATACATTGTCTACACTTCAGGATTAGAAGGAAGTATAATGATAGGGGACAGCGCGGTCTATGCGCCCGGTGACGGTCGGCTCTGGGTCATCAACGCCGATGGCACAGATAAGTATCAGTTAACATTTCCATGATGCCCAGATGGGCAAGGAGGAAAGATAAACGGCAGAATATTTACCGGTATTGCTGCCTTTATTGGTCTGGCAGCATTTGTTCAGGTCTCTTTTGGGCAATTAAGTCCACAGGAAAAGTGGGAAAGAGAGATCATCGTAGAATTTAAGCCAAGAGCCATTCGAATGCCTTCAGGAGAGACAGGTGTATCACCTAATGAACTTGATACTCTTGCACCTTCGGTAGCTGAAGTCATAGAAAGGTATGGAGCAGAGTTGGTTCTTGTAGCTTTCCCAGGTTACGATCCTGCAGACACCATTGCTATTTCGCCAACAGGTGAATTGGTCAAAAAACCTGACCTGTCACGGATCTATAAGATTAAATTTCCAGAGGGTACGGATCTTGACAAGGTTATAGAAGAATTATCAGCATTGCCTGATGTTATTTATGCTGAACGTACTCCAAGGTATGAATATCATATAGAGCCAAACGATGAGTATTTTAACCTTCAATGGGGACTTGATCAAGCAAGTGATTGTGACATTGACGCTCCTGAGGCTTGGGATATCACAACAGGGAGTTCTTCAATAAAGCTTGGGATTCTGGATTCTGGTATCGATGAAGACCATGTAGATCTTAGTGGCAAGGTATCTGGTGATGCTGGATATTCATATGAACATGGTACTCATGTAGCTGGAATTGCTGCGGCAAAGACAAACAATAATAATGAGGGTATAGCTGGAGTTAACTGGCATGCCCAACTCCATGATGAGGATATTAGTTGGGACCAAGACCCTACATATATAGATCCGGACAAAGTTTACCCGGCTATCATTAGTGCTGTTGATGCAGGATGTCATGTATTAAACAACAGCTGGGGTGGTTCTGATTACTCAATTACACATAGACGTGCCTTTGCTTATGCTTATAAGATGAATAGAGTCGCTGTGGCCTCAATGGGGAACCAAAACACCTCTGATCCACGATATCCTGCTGCTTATGGACAAGGCATTATAGCCGTGGGAGCGACTACCAAAGAAGATAAGAGATGGAAAACCACACAGACCTATGGCTCGAATTATGGTGCATGGATTGATGTCGTTGCACCCGGTGGTAATGGCTATCCATGGAATCCAGAGGATATTTACTCTACATTACCCAATGACGACTACGGTTATAGGAGTGGCACTTCAATGGCTGCCCCTCATGTTACAGGACTTGCAGGGCTTCTAAGAGGATATAGCACCAGTCTTTATAATGACGACGTAGAGCAGATTATCAGGCTGTCAGCAGATGACAAAGGCGATCCAGAATGGGATCAATATTATGGCACAGGTCGCATCAATGCCAGAAAGGCGCTTGATTTGCTAAGATCGCCTTATGTTCTTAAGCACCGGGATGCAAGTGGAGGATCTGTCGTAGATCAAGGAAATGATTATGAACTTTGGGCATTCTACGATGTCCCCGGTCTTGCAAATGGCCTATATCTCGCAAAGTGGTATAAGGTTCAGAAGAGTGTAACCTTCTCAGATCCATTTGTTTCCACACCCTATGCCTGGGGTAGAGGAGTAGGGACTAATGGATTTTCATACGAGAATCCCAACTGTGGTATGGGATGGTGCGGGGTGGTGCCAGGGTCAGTGACACCTACATCCGCTACACTGGAGACATATGTATATGATGTATACACTGAAGGCAGTTACCATGTTGGTTGGGTTCCCTGCAGTCCGGGTAATGTTCAATTAAAATATACGGCTCTGGGGATCCAAGTGGTGCACGTACTCTACCCAAATGGTGGCGAATGTTTCATTAACGACTCTGATGTTGGAATAACTTGGGAGGTGTCAGAGGAATATTCTATCACTTCTCAAACTGTTTATTATTCAACTAACGGTGGAGATAGCTGGATAAAGATAGCAGATTTAGGGGGCACTGAACGTTCTTATGGTTGGCATATACCAAGGTCGCAGACATCTTCTTCTAATTGCAGGGTAAAGGTAGTTGCAAAGGACAACCAATCTAACTCATATTATGATATTAGTGACGACGATTTTGAAATATGGCAATTTGAGCCTTATTTATCGGGGATGTTGTGTGCC
>DAOUSS010000035.1 GCA_030627085.1 Candidatus Stahliibacteriota bacterium
CAACTTTTAAGTTGCGCAAATTGAATCCAGGACAGCATCTTCTATTCGCAGACTGAAGTCTGCGGCTACCAGATCCCTACTTTTTGCACAGCCTGTCTTGGTCGCGATAAGGTGTTAGACATTTGGCATTGGTCATTGGGTCATTAGGTAATTGGGTAACTAAGTAATTAAGTTATTAGGTAATTAAGTAATTGACGCTAAGACGTAATGACACAACAACTATTCATATTTCTTTGTGCCTTTCCGTTAGCTAACGGACTTTGTGGTGAAATCAATATTCTCTCATAGTGAAGAGGAGACGAGGACTTTCGGAAGAGAAATAGGAAAGAGCCTCTCAAAGGGCGACATTGTGGCGCTTTTTGGAGAGCTCGGAGCAGGCAAGACCGTACTTGTAAAGGGGATATGTGAAGGTCTTGGTATAACTGAAGGTGTAAAAAGCCCATCGTTTACCATAGTACGGGAATACATCTCTCAAAAACCCCGCCAATCCGCAAACAAGGTCTACCATATAGACCTCTACCGAATAACCGATCCATCTACAATACTTGTGCAGGAGATATACGAATATCTCCGTAAGAGAAATGGTATTTATATAATAGAGTGGGCAGACAGGATAGAAGATATACTACCTCCTAATACAATAAAAATCTACCTAAAAATAATCAATGAGACAACGAGAGAAATATTTTGTCCATAAAAAGGGGGCTTCCCTCTGGTAGGAAAGCCCCCTTACAAACAGAATCCCTGTGGAATCCAACCCTTAGAAATCCATACCTATAGAGATCCTGTGTCCAAGTCCAAATACTCCCATATCTTGAAATGCCCAGTCAACCTTGAGTCCAGCGTATTTGAAACCTGCTCCCGCTGTCATTCTCTCTGTTGTTGATTCATCTCCTCTATCTTCCATATCAGGGTCATATTGATATCCTCCACGGATTGCAAGAACATCCCCATAGGTATATTCGAGTCCAACGCATATCTTCTCTGCGCCGTCTACAGGGTGAAGCAGTTCGGCAGTCGTTGTCAGACGCTGGGACGGTAAATCAATTATATTATACGCTGCGCCGATATTCAAGGAAGTAGGAAGATGATAAGGACTTGCAAGATATTCCACATCTATCGGAGCAGTACCGCCGGGTTGATCTCCTCTCCACAGCGCGTCTTGCAGTTCTCCACCAGTGAACCGCATATCGGGACCATAATTCTTTATCATAAATCCAAATCGCATACTACCCCAGTACCCAGGATGGAAGAATGCACCTATATCTACTGCAAGTCCGCTTGATGTCATATCCCAGATACTCTCCTGTACTAATTTTCCCGTAATCCCGAATGAGAACTTGTCTGTAAGCATTCTTGCATAGGTCAATCCAAGCGCCATGCCTCCAGCAGACCATTTCAGTCCTGAAGTACCATTCGGGTCTTCCTCATTCGTTATCAGCTCCGACCCCGTAGAAAAAGCGAGAAAGGACATTCCAAAGGTACCAATACCTCCATATGGGTATGCAAATGAGAGGAAATTTACCCTCGTATCTGCAAACCACTCAACATCAGTGGCAATAAAACTGTTCGTATGGGCAAGTCCAAGTGCAGCAGGATTCCAGAATATTGCACCCGCATCAGTTGCCGCCGCTACACATGCTCCACCCATCCCTACCCCTCTTGGCTCTGGCCATATCTTGAGCCACTGCGCTCCCGTTTGTGCTATCTTGGAGAACTGGGCGAAGAGAGAGGTAGTAATGAATAATGCCATCACTATCATTATTGCGCATTTTTTAAAAAGCATATTAACCTCCCTTTATCTTACAATGGCAAATTTTCCCACCTTCTCTTCCCCATCCGGGGTAGAGATATGATAAAGATATATTCCAGATGCGATCAGCTGATTGTTGGAGCTCATAAGATCCCATGCCTCCATACCACCAACATCGCCAAAGATTCCGTCCTCGGATGTAGCACTGTGTTCGATTTTCCTCACGAGGTCGCCAGATAGCGTATATATCCTTATCGTGCACTCAGATGGAAGATGTGTAAAGTGCACCCACTGATAGTCCCTGCTTAAATCCCATGCTGCTCTTACCACATAGGGATTGGGGACCACTCTCACCATATCCAGCTGTTCTGTCTTTCCATACTGCATTGCATTCGTCTCTATGGTGAACTCATTGCCACGACAAGGCATAACTGCATCACAGGATGAGTATATTCTCCACACATCACCGTTAGCTATTTGTGCAAATTGGTCAGCAGTCATACCACTACCCTGGTTGAAGTTATACCTGACACCGCATATATAGAACCAAATTGCCCTGTCATTTGCCGTCAGATATGCCTTGGGTGCTTTGATTGGCATCTTACCAGAGAAGCACCATCCATCGTCTGTAAGTGTGTTGGCCGGAATCTGTGCACCATTTCTGACATCCCATACCTCACAGGTAAGCGTGTCACCTTCCATAATCCATCTTACCTCTATATCCACTCCACCCTTGAAAGCCCACTTCTTGTTTTCTGGCGAGATTCCAAACCCTGTCTCTGTTCCAGAAGGCACAAACCAACCAGCAATTCCGAGGGCATCTTCGGGGTAGTTACCTGTTGTTACCTTTATAGAGTCGGGTAATCTCACCGCAGAGATATTATTACCAAGTGTGTCTGCTTTTGGTGTGAGGTCTACGATTATCTCACCTGTAAGTCTTATGCCATCAAAAACAGGAGTGGTGAATGTTCCATACCATTCTTCCACGCTTTCTCCCTCGGGATTAGTATACGACCTTGCTTCTGTGGGAGTCCTGACCGGGGATGGTGTAGCTGTTACCCACTCTCCTTTTGTCTCGTTGTAAATTCTGTAGGAAAATACCGGGTCAGCATCGGTGTGGAATGTCTCTCCCCATACGAGTTTGTATGTATCTCCCGTCACTGCCATAGGTGTTTCAATCACAGACCCCGTAACACTCGCGACATTGGTATGCCCGCGGGAGAGTGATACATCTGTCTCCATTGGCATTATGTCACAGGGTTCAGCCCTTGGAGTTACGGTCTTTGCGAAGAAACCAGACTCCAGTGATACCCATACATCCTGGTTCTTGTTTACATGGTCACCCGGGGTATTATAATCATAGGCAGTAACTGCATAGTAGTAAGGGACACCATTTATGACATCCTCATCTACATAAGAGTAAACAAGTCCCAGATTATTACTCTCCTCTCCACTCGCATTACCAAGACCGGGTACATAGACATCTCCCGGTAGAAGGGTGATAGCATTCTCAATGTCCCACTGTCCCATGAGTTGCCAATCACCCTCAACACCTGTTCTGGACTTCCATAATCTATATCCCTCAAAGTCACACTCTCTATACAGTGTGTCTGCAACCGGGTCTCCTGCTGCAGGACTTATCATAATGGGATAGAATGGGTCTGCAAAGTTTTCGGGAGAGTTATCCCATACTATAACTATCTTTCCATCTCCGGGGGTCACTGTAACCTTTGGCGCAGGTGGAGGTGAAGGGAATGCCCAGTTATTCTCAAACATCAACTGTGCAACATCTCCCTGGGCCTTGAGAAAGTCAAGTCCACCGTAGTCACCATTTGAGAACATCACAGCGGTAAGGAAGGTATCTACTTCGCCGGGGGCAAGTTCAAATGGACCGCACCCCATAATCATTCTCTTATCCTGAGGCGCCATATCAGGGACACTACCGAAGGGATTGTACTCCCCTGTTGTTATATCATACCCGGCAAGCATCATATACCTTTTGCGCTCATCGTCAGCATCCACCTGTCTGGTGCACTTGTTAAATGCTGTAAGAGGAAGTCTCTCTCCTGCATAAACCACCGTATCTATAACTGGATTTCCCATACCATCCTCTCCATACAATCCTATAGTATAATCTGCCTTTGGTCCTTGCAGGAACTTCACTCCAACGTAGTACGGGGGCGAACTGCTCCAACCTATCTCCTGTGTTAGGGTACAGGTCCATCCGAGCGATCTTCTCACATCTATACCCAGAAGGTCATTATCTGCATCACCTATATCCATATCTGATGCATGCCCCACATACATATACCTGATGGTATCATCAGCTACGTTTTTGAACTCACGAAGCAAGAAGAAGATATTCTTGTTTACTTTGGCGTTCCATGCGAATGCAGTCTGTCTCACATATAATCCAAGATGATAAGTGGGGAATGGCGCCCCTTCATGATGAATTGAATCCATCATATCATGGAATTCACACCAAACCTCCTGGTCTGCCCACCTGTCAGTAACTCCAAACACAGCAGATATGGGCTTCCCGAGAGAATCGCGAAGGGGCCATTCCTCCATATCTTCTTCTCTTGTGGAGAAATAAAGCCTGTCCTCAGGATGTGACTGCTTGTCCAACCAGTGGTCCCACATATGTGCCGAGTCAACAGGACCTGGACAAAAGTCATATCCCGAACCCACTGTGTTGTAACCTACACTTACCAGAGGGACACCAATCAAGGTATCTGGCAAATGACCACCCGGGAATAAAAAGGTGTGGTCCTTGATAGTATCGGGGTGAGTGTATTCCTTCTCATCAAAACCACCTATCCATACTCCCGCTCCATATATATAAGGTTCTCCAGAACCCTTGGGAAAGTAACACCCTGCTGTACGGGCCGGATTCTGCCCGTAGTCACCCCAGTTAGTTATCCAGGTTTCCACATTGTTTATATCCATCATGTCTTTATGATACATTCTGTAGGCTGTTCCTTCATCTGATGTCCTACCCATAGCCAACTGGAATGAAAGCAGAACGAGTACTCCCCCTATAAATGTATTCATCTTGCGCATATGTGCCTCCTTCTAAAATTTGAGAGAGATACCGAAGTTTATATGCCGAGGTGCAGAAATCATAAACGGGTCGTCAATATAATCTGTAGCTGCACTCCTGTAAGATTCATACCACTCGTCCCTATCTATGTATCCGTCACCATCTAAGTCCCTTCTTTCATCGGCACTTCCGTCTGCGAGGTCTCCAACGGGTACCTCACCTGTTGCTCTATACGCCGAAGGAAATGTCTGGTCAAGATATGTTGCCCTATCCAGGACATAATAATTCTCATCTGGTAGCCCTGTATTCGGGAATACAACTTCCACAGTTCTGAGGTTCAGCAGATTGGTGATTTGCATAAAGGCTGACATATCAACACCAAACACCACAAAATCCTTGGTAAGATTCATACTGAGAGCCCATGTTGAAGGCATGCGCGCTGCATTGGTAACGCCAAGTATCCTTCCCACATTGGTCCTCCTGGTGTAAGGCATCCCACTTGAAAAGTCCGCAAGCAGGTTGACACCAGAGCCTCCAAGTGGTCTAAAGCCTCCGAGGTCAGGACCCTCTCCCTTTGGTATGTAGTAGTCAAGGTTAAAGGTAAAGCTATGACGGATATCAAACTCTAATGGATAATCTGTCTTTGGAAGAACATACGGCTTTCCTGTATACGGGTCCACAGGCACATTTGCTATATAGTCATAGTATGCTTCTCTATCATAAGACCCGGTACCTCTCGCCTCCTGTAGAGTATAAGATGCCTGTCCCGAGAGCCCTCTGGTCGCTCTCATACGCAGAGTAAACTCAACTCCCTTAACATTTCCATAGTCCTCAGTCACATAACTTGTATAAGGGTCAGGAATTGCAGGTATGAATCTTGCAGCAACCAGATTATACAGGTCCTTGTAGAAGGTGGTCACATATACAGCAGCATTATCTGCAACTTGATGTGAAATACCTACCTCGTATGAAATTGTTTTCTCCGCTTCCAGATCGGGATTACCTATAAGTCCCCATCCACCTCTCTTTCTGTAAAGTGGATTATTTGCTCCATCGTATAGCCTTATGAGAATAGGCATCTGGAAGAAGTGACCATAGGCAAGATGGAATACAGTCCTATCTGTAACCGGGAATGATATACCAAACCTCGGGGATAACTGCCACTTAGAAGGAGCAGATGCAGTATCCAGCGTGCCTTCGGGAGTTCTGGTCTTTGCAGGGTCACGGAATGACCAATGCTTCGGGTCAAAGTAGTCCGCCCTCAGTCCAACATTCACCACGAATCCCGAATACTCCATCTTATCCTGTATGTACAGAGCTCCCTCAATAGGTTCTACATCATAGAGATCCCAATAGAGTGCGTTCTTCATATCCTCATCGCAAGTTGCCAGAGCAGGTGTTACCCATTCTACCGTACCCGTATCGCCGGGCCATCTCGGTTGAACAATATATTCTGTACTATCTCCATTATACAGTCTTATAACAGTATCACCCACAGTATATTTAACTGAAGTTATTGTGTGTATATACTGAGCACTTTCACGATGTACATCATTCCTTCTTAATTCTGCTCCAGCCTTTACCTGGTGATGAGAGCCCATCTGGGATGTAAGGTCAAACTTACCACCATAGTAGCTGAATTCTCTTGCATACCACCAACCATGTGAGCCAAATTGAAATCCCGCACCCGGTACACCGTATGGGTAGTAATAATTCCCATCCTCATCCTTTGCATAGAAACCTGCTATTGCAGCAGTAGGTCCTTGACTCTCACCGTATGTCCACCAGGGTCTCATCTCTATATCCTCCCACCAGCCCCTTCCTTCTTCTTTGGTTAAATCTCTGTGTGCGACAGGAATGCTATGTGTATAGAATTTACCAAACTGGAGTTTATAAAAGGTACTTGGTGAGAGGCTATGGGTCAGAGTCGTCTGTATCTGATAGGATTTTCTAAAATTACTGCGTCTGAAATATGGTGTTTTATATCTGTCGGACTGCTCGTCTCTGCCCTGCGTCATATCTGTCATAGCAGGGAGACCTGCATAGGTCCCATAATTACCTCCCTGAGCTCTTGAAAGAAAAGCAGAGAGGTGGACCTTGATGTCGGGGCTGATCTTGTATGCTACCTTCCCCTGCAGAGAGTAAAACTCACGGTCGGAGTTGGATAGAAACTCTTCCTTACCTCTTATGGGAAAATATCTCGAAAGGTGTTCTCTATTATTTACCTCCCCTGAGAAGAAGTAGGTTATAGGCCTGACAAACGGAACAGGTCCGCCCATATTTATCTCGTATCTGTGTCTCCCTTCGTCGAGTGAATTGCCGAATACAGCATCCGTTGTATACCTTGTCATACCCTCTATTTTTGGGCCACCCTCTTTTGTTACCACATTGACAACCCCGGACATAGCCTGTCCATGTTCCGCGTTAAATCCACCGGTTATGACTGATATCTCCTCCACTGCATTCAAGTTTATGTCGATGGATGCCCCTGCCCTTGCAGTCAACCTGTCTGTTGCTGGCATGCCATCTACCATAAATGCAACTTCATCTCCTCTTCCTCCTCTTATGTGTATACCATCTACTACACCGCTCACACCCCCACCCGTTTGCACCACACCAGCCTGCTGCTGAACTACCGCCTGATATGTCTGAACAGGCTGACGGGCAACATCTTCTGCTGTGGTTATGTGCATAGTGGAGGTAGCATCTGGTATCACAAGAGGTCTTTCTGCAGTTACCGTTACTCCCTCAACCTCTATCACAGTAGAGCGTAGTTCAAAATTAAGTGTCGTTGTAAGCCCTGCGCTTACCCTCGCATTCTCTACCGTCAGTGGCTCATATCCCATCATCGTAACCCTCACCGTCCACTCTCCCACAGGCACATTTATAACAAAATAGTAGCCCTCAGGGTCAGATGCAGCTCCCATAGTAGTACCCAATATTAATACATTCGCTCCAGGAAGTGGTTCGCCCGTCTGGCTATCTATCACTCTACCCGATATCTTACCTGTTACCTGTGCAGAGAGGGATAATGCAAAGAGGGGGAGTAGCACCATTACTATGAAAACTTTACGCATAGCAACCTCCTTTTTACTAGTAGCCTGCCTGCTATTAGGCAGGGTAGATAGGTTGACAAATTCCAAATCCCAGGCACGAAACCGTGAATGCATTAAGTAACCACAAGATTTCCACGAGATTATCACAAGAGTAAAAAGAGTAATTTCTTATATCATCCGTGAACATCTGTGGCTAACGCATTATTTGGGATGACTTAGAATTTGGAATTTAATCCGGGCCCCGCTTTTAGCGGGGCCCTCAATACATCTTACTTCATCACAACAAACTTCCTCGTTCCAGAGAATGTTCCTGCATCCATCTTCAGGAAGTATACACCAGATGTGAGACTCTCTGTATTTATCGTCAGAGTGTGTGTGCCAGCGGTCAATCTCTCGTCTACAAGATTACTCACCAGCGAACCTGTCACATCGTATACCTTCACAGATACATATTCACTCTTCCCTATAGAGAAGTTAATCGTAGTGGGTCTTGAAAGCGGGTTCGGACTTACCTGGAAAAGCATATACGGAGTTTCAGGCCCGGGTTCCTCTTCTACTCCCACAAGCCACCCGGCAAGGTTAGATGTCAATGCATCCATTGCTCCGAAATCCCATGCAGATCTGTCAGGTTCACAGATGAACTGGAATGGCCAGTAAAGGAATACCAGTCTATAACCCTTTTCTGTATCCTCGTATCTGTAGCCCACAACTTCACCCCGAGCATCATAGAAAATGGGTTCAGCCCCTGCACCGAGCTCGGTAAACTTTCCTGCATAATTTCTACCAGCGGCTGTAACCCCTATTGTATCAGGCTCCGTTATTATAAGACCATAAGGGAAAACTGCTATCTCTTCCAGCTCAGTAGAGCCAGAGATCGGATCCCCTGGCACACCCCAGGCAACAAATGTCGTCTCATCAACTGCTTCATTCCCGTAGTTGTAGTAGTCATCATAGCCTGCATTTGCCTTTAAATAATCCTTGAGGAAGTGCCCATCAGGGGCAACCCAATCCTCGTAATCGGGGTTAAGTTCGAATCCACCACAGGGAAGGTCCTCAGAGGATACAAACAGATTTCCGCCATCATCGAGAAAGTCCGAAAGGAATCCAGTGTTGTCCGCAAACGAAAATCCACTCCAAGAGATCCAGAAGATAGTGTTTGCACCCGGACCCGTGTGATGGAACTCAAGGACCGAGCTATCTGCTTTTCCATACGCATACTCATCCCATACATCAAAGTCTGCACCAATACTTGTGAGGGGGTCATAGGAGTAATACCTGTGTTCACGCACCTGTCCATAGTATTCATCATCTTCAAGCAATAGCAACATATTACCAGCAGTCCCTGCTCTTATAGTATAGGAATGAGAAGCTGTCGTATCTGCCGCACCATTGTAATCCTGGGCAATGATATAATAATCAACCGCATCATCAACTCCTATCCCAGGGATAGTAGCAGCCCAGGTTCCATCCGTCGAATCTCCATCAACTATCTCCATATCAAGTTCAGTCTCACTGCCCTCATTAATACTATAATAAATTTTTGCAAACTCTACACCGTGAAGTGATACAGGAACGCCAAGGGGGTCAAGAATATCTGCTGTAACCTGCCTGTTACTCGTAATGTAAGTATCGGGGAGTTTTTTCATAGCTATCTGCGGCCCGAGGTTCTCGTATGCACTGATAAGCGCCCTTATCCCAAATTGTCCATAGTCGTGCCGGTACCACCCACGAGTAAGTCCAGGGTACCAAGAGGGAGCTCCGTAGATAAGGGTATGTGAAATATCACCAGAAGGCACAACCGATGAAAGTATGCTTATCTCATCTATAGGATACACAAATCCACCAAGGAATGGGCGCTCCTCTATATCAGGATGCCCTGCAACCTCTATAGGGTCATCCCATGCCATCGCTGCTGGGGTAGTCGAAGTTGTTGGTGCCAGAAGCCATTCTCCTATTGGGCTGGGCCCCGGAGTAGCACCCGCTGCCCTAAACGAAGTCCAATCATCAGGAAATGTAAGCCCGGTGGTTACCTCACTTACAAAAGCTTCGTATGAAGTCCCTGCTGCACCTGCACCACCATAGTACCATGGACCGACAAGTATTGCTACAAGTGAACATTTTGCCGGTGGCTCAAACCATACAAGCATAGTATCATTTGCATCCAATGGAGCGTAGTAGGTCGTCCCCAACTCGTCAATATTATCGTGTTTTAGCACATAGTTGTACTCAAGCTCTTTGTCAACCTGCATAGGCACCACCTTCTCTATAGGAACCATCTTACTTTTAACCCCCGGCTCTGTAGGTTCAAGAAGCATCAACTGTCCTGCTCCCAGCAGACCCACAGTCATTGCTACGACTATAACTATTGCAATCAATTTCTTCATACCACCCTCCTTACGCTGCGAAATGCTATAGCCACATAACTGCTATCACATTCCAAAAATCCACAACCCAAAAATTACACGCTGAGGGGTTACCCCTCAATACCATTTTACATGGAGTGCAGTGTTCAAACACTGTATACACTCCCTCTATCTCTCATCACCTCCCTTCTATTTTGGAGGCTGTTTAGCATTCGTAGATGCCCATTTGGTAAGGTTCCCTGCCTGACGGCAGGCAGGTATGGATACCCAC